>CANODN010000014.1 GCA_947564765.1 uncultured Roseburia sp.
GACGATCAGAAATGCAGTGCTTGGCATGGTATGGAGCGCTCTTGATGTGATCAAAAATGTACTTGCCTATATTTCCGAGAATTATTATAATAATATCAATCTGGACTGTCTGGCAAAAATCGCCGGTATGAACCCGAAATATTTCTGCCGGTATTTTCGCAGCATGACAGAACGTACACCCATTGACTATCTGAATTATTACCGGATTGAATGTGCCTGTGAGATGCTCTCTACCAAAAACATCTCTATCAAAGAAGCCGCTATTTCCTGTGGATTTAATGACGAAAGTTACTTTATTAAGACATTTCACAAATATAAGGGAGTCACTCCCAAGCAATTTATTAAAACAGAATTTTAGAATCAAAAGTGAGGTTTATGATTATGAAACACCGTCTGAAATATTTTTCTTTTATACCCCTGTGCCTGTTTTTTATGTTCGGCATTTTTGCCTGCAAAAACATTTCCCCCACAGATGCGGTCCCGCTGGACTGTCCATTTACGGAAATGAGCTGGAGCAGCACACCGGAAGACGTATTCGAGGCGGAAGGAGAGTGTGATTCTTCCTACGATTCCGTATACGACGGCACCTGCTACACTTATCCCGGAGAATACAACGGCCTTGGAGGAACCATCAAATATATGTTTGACGATCAGGAGCGTCTTATGTGCGTAGCATGGACCTACAGCTGCGAGGATACCGATGAATTAAAATCTCTGTACGACACCATCAGCGCTTCTGTGAATGAACGCTTCGGCGAAAGCAGCTACAACGCCAACAATCCCGGAAATTCCGGGAATGTATGGTATCTGGAAAGCGGCGATATTGTACTCAGCACCATGATCACTTCCGACAGCAAAGCTCTTCAGTACGCATACCTGCATCCTTCTGTTTCAAATACCGAAGAAGCATCGGCCGATAACTGACGTTCCGTTATCAGCTGATGCTTCTTTTCTAAAACTATATTTCCCACTGACCTATTACGATCCCATTTCTATCCCACTTTTAGCCGGATCTTTTTGAACACTCCGTTTCTGGCAATACAGTAGATATACGTATTTCCCGGCTTCACTCCGGTAACCACTCCTTTTTTTGATATCTTTGCAACAGACGGATCTGCAAGAATATATCGTATCTTTTTTCCCTTTTTATCCAATCTTTTTCCGGTTACTTTTACTTTCAGCTTCGTTTTCTTTTTGCATTTCACATGCACGGACGACTTCTTTCCCTTCAATTTCACCGGATTACCATATGTTCCGCCGTTTGTTCTGCTGTAAATGGGAAGAGAATCGGAAATGATCACCTGCTTTTCTTCTATTATTTTATACGCAGCTACATGATATTTATATTGTGTTCCTTTTTTCAGCTTTTTGTGTTTCCATTTGCGGATATTTTTGCCAACTGTCCCCAGGAGCTGATACTTTGCATTTGATTTTGCCCCGTAAATATAATATCCATCGGCCGAGCTGACTGCTTTCCAACGAATTGTCTGGGAAGTATTGGCAGCAGACACCCATGCAAGGAGCAGCTCTGTTTTCATGGTTTTTTCATCCCCACCGGAACCTTCTCCTTTTTCATCCGAATCCCCCGGCTCTTTCGTTGGAGGTCCAGGCGGTGTTACGGCTGGCGGTGTGGGTGGCGTTACAGCCGGCGGCGTTGGCGGTGTGACTGCCGGTGGCGTGGGCGGCGTTACGGCCGGTGGTGTGGGCGGTGTCACAGCCGGTGGCGTTGGCGGCGTTACGGCTGGCGGCGTGGGCGGCGTTACAGCTGGCGGCGTTGGCGGTGTGACGGCCGGTGGTGTGGGCGGTGTGACAGCTGGAGGTGTGGGCGGCGTTACGGCCGGTGGTGTGGGCGGCTCCACAGGCTCTTCACTGTCCCCATAAATCGATTCCTCGAAATCCTTTGTCTGAAATAAATATGCCCGGAATATCTCCGCTTTCAAAAGTTCTACCTGTGTCTGCTGTGCGCGGATATTATTGAATCCATCCGGTGTCACAGTTACATTTTTCAAATCACTTTCCACTGCTTCTTTCATTAACTGCTGCAGCATTTGAAAATTGCGGATTGTAACAGACTGATTTTTCCAGGAAATGGTAACCGGCTTTAATTCTCCCGCTTTCTCAATTCTCTTCTGAAACATAGCCACTTTAAAATCTGCCATTGTATCATATGTGCCGCCAAATATTTTATTTAATATATAAGTATCTGACAATATGGTCTGCTCTGCTTTGGCTGCATCCTTATATTGATTCGATATATAGGGCACCATACCGTCATAATAGCCATATTCCGCAAGCAGTTCAAATGCCTGGCGTCTTATCATGACATCGCCGCTGACACCGCTGTCATTCTGCACCCCGGCATAATTTGCACTAAACAACGGCACCACATAATAACCGTTGCTGGTCATAGTCCCTGTTGTTATCGTTCCATTCACTTCATAGCGGGATACCAGAATATTGTCACGGACCAGATCTTCTATGGCATTCAGTTCTTCTGCCTCATCCAGTGTCAGTTCTCTTACGGAATCCAGATAATGTACGGAGCCATCTTCTCCCTGGTTCGGTCTCGTCTTTGTATCCTGCGTCTGTTCCAGCTTGTGGAACCATTTCTGTTTCTCTTCCGGTGTTTTCGACAATATAACGTCTGCTTCCGCATAATCCAGGGTATATATAACATCCAGCATTCCCCTCATATACTCCTTAAGGTCCGTTTCATTCCCAAATCGTCCGGGAACTGCATTGTGCAACCGTTCACGGTTTGCCCTGCGGTCATAAATCAGATTCAGGTTAAATGCCGGAGGGTCGTTTAATTCATACGGTTCAAACATTCCCCTTGTGTACACCTCTGCCTGCATGCCGTCTCTTGCGCCATATCCGCTCAGCATTACCTGTGAGACAAGAAGATGCGTCAGCTCATGAGCATACGTCGAAAGTCCCCGCTCTGTCAGGGCTTTTGACAGATAATAACGGACGCCATTTCCATCTGCCATGCCATCGGAAAACAGAAAGGTATCATATAAATTCAAAGGTGTAAAAAATTCCCTGACGCCTTTTGCGGCGTCTTTGCCAAACTTGGCAGACCACTCTGCCTGTGCGCTGACTGTCGTATCTGCATAGATGCGCAGACTGTCTTTTATAATCCGGTTCGAGGAAAGTTGTCCCCGCACTTCGGGCTTTGCCAATCGGTACCATAAATCAATAAACTCCTTCTGCTGTCTGGCAGTACACGCAAGGTCTTCCCGAAACTGCTCCCTTTTCTCCCCGTAAAGAACGGGATCTGTATCCTTTAGTTTCCGGTCTACATAACAGTCCACAATGCCATATGTAATCGTGGCGGCATTGGCAATGACATAAATGCTGTCTTCCGATACGGTAAGCAGAGGAAGAATATGGGACTGCAGTACGGAATCCTCATACAGTCTGCTGTATAAACCAGTGTTCCCGGAAGTATTCCAGGAAGAAGATTCTTCCGCTATAAATGCAGGGCTTTCACTCAGAAACCAGTCGTCTAACGTCACATCCGGAATCCACTTCTGTCTGTTTATCTCTAAAAAAGCTCCCAGATTCATGGCGCCATAGCCTGTGACATCCCAAAATAATTTCCCGTAACCAAATACATTCGTACTATTGGAAATCTTTAATGCATCTCCTCCGGAGCCTCCGATTTTGATGAGCCAGTCCACAACATCCGTTTGAATCCCGTATGTCCCCGGCTCATAGAGAAGCACATCACAGATATTCTTTTCTCCCATATTAAAATCATACAATCTTTTCACATAAGCAAGACCGATCAGCAGTTTTTCTTTGTTCTGAATGATTTTTTCAGTAAAACCTGCCGCCCCTTTCTCCTGGGCACCGGCGGTGTGATCGACGATCTTCTGAATCATCGGACCGATTTGCTCCTGTACCTTTTCAAAGGATTCTTCCAAAGAACTGGCTTTCAAATTGTCCTTGTTCAGCTCTCTTTTGGCCTCGTCATCACTGACTTCCGTAACATTTTTCCCTTCCCGTTTTGCAATCTCCAGCTTTTTATTCATCACTTCATAGGAAAAATACCTGGAAGGCGCCAGCAGTGCGGCAATCTGATCATTGCCCTCATAAGTAACTGCCTTTAAAACTTCCTCCGTATTCTGGCTCACCGTCTCGCCGCAGGTAGCCGCCGAAGAAGGAACAGAAGGAAATATCAGCGCGCACAGGATCACAATTGCGGCGGCTGCCCGTTTGATTTTTTTCATCTGCCGTTCTCCTTTTCTCATTTTTATCCGAAACAGATTCTTTTTAAAGTATATTCTATCATAAACCTTCCTGTTCCACTACCTTAAAAACACAAAAATGATTAAAAAACGGCATCAACCGGCGGCAGTTTCTCAGCTTTCCTTCTTTTGAGACTGACACTGTCCGTTTTTATAAATATGATACAGACAATATTCATTTTCCGACTGCAGGGTGCCTTGAAAGCTCAAACGCATATTGGAACAGCCGCCCCTGCATTTTAATGCATATATGCATTCTCTGCAAAATCCTTTCAGAGAACCTGCCGAAAATTTCCGGTTCCATGCAAAAGAATCCGCATCCTCCCAGATCTCCCAAAGCGAGCGATTGCGGATATTTCCTTCTATATAGGGATTATTCCTCATAGAAGTGCATCCCACCACATCTCCGTTATGCAAAATGCCAAAGGAATGAATTCCAGCATTGCATCCGTTCCACACAGGCACCGTACCGAACGGTTCATGGATGCTCTGCCTTGCAATCGTTTCTTTTCTGGAATAATAGCCGATGCAGTCAGCCAGCATGACTTTCAAATTCCCCTGGGTATTTTCCTCATAGGCAATATCCACAATGCGTTCCACCTCGTTTGGATGAATAACCCAGTCCGGATGCTCTTTTAAATTGCCCATGGGAACTCCGATTTGAAGCTGCCACGTTTTTGCTCCCATTCTGTTTAATTCCTCCCGCATCTGCGGCAGTATATCCATATTCTTTTTCATAACCGTCGTAACGGCTCCTGCTTCAATTCCTGCTTCTGCCAGCAGCCGAAATGCATGTTCACACTGGTCGTAGCATCCTTTTTTACGGATACTGTCATGCACTTCTCTTGTCCCGTCTATACTGATTGCAATCTGACTCACGCCGCTTTCTTTCAGTCTAAAAACCACTTCTTCATCGATCATCTGGGCATTTGTGGTCATATGTACTGCCATTCCGCTATCCGACAGCTTTTTTACCAGAAGAGGCCAGTCCTTGCGCATAAAAGGCTCTCCGCCGGATAATGTAACCCATTGCAGGTTCATTTCTGCCAGCTGATTGCAAAGCCCAAGGGCTTCCTCTGTGGAAAGCTCTCCCTCCAGTGCGTCTGCACAGGAAGAACCGCAGTGTCCGCAGCGAAGATTACATGCCATTGTAATTTCCCAGATGCAGCATAATGGTTGATTGTTCATACATTCCCTCCGTTCTTTGTCAAATCGATTTCTCATCATACGCTTTTCCACCGAGACTGTATGCCCGCAGCGTATAGTTTCTGCTCTGACAGTCCCCAAAGTATTCCCAATGGCTTCCGCCGCTGTTGTATCTTGCATATCCCACCAATTCATAGGATTCCACATCCTGACCGTTCCACTCCAGCCCGTTATGCCATGACTTTGGATGCCAGCCTCCGTCATAGGGCAGTGTAACAATCGGTACGGCAGGCAGGCGTTCGATTTCTTCCGGCGTGACAAAAGGATTTTCCTCTGACAGTTTCATGGAAAAACCCGATAAGGGCCGGTAATAGCGGCCGCTCCTGTTAAACTGCGTAATTTTTGCATAGCCAAATTCCAGTATCTGCTCATGTTCAAAAAAGGATTCCTTCTGTGTAAGAATCAACTTAAATGAAAAACGCTCTGCGCTTCCCTGTTTTGCAGGCACTGCCTTTGTTCCGCTTAATTCCACTTCTCCGACTCCCTCAATCCGGCATTTGCTTCCGTTTCTAGTCTCCCACTTTAAAGTTACATACTCCCCGTCGCAGTCGATTGCCTGAAAGCAGGTAATAAAGGTAAAGGCCGGCGTATACGCCATGGAAACAGGATAGCCTGCCCTGTTTTTGGCAGTGAGAGTAATCGTACTGTCTGTCATTTTCATATCATATTTGTCATAAATCGTCACATCCGCAGTGCCGTCGCTATTGCTAATTGTAAGGGAACAACCGTCTCTGTTTTCCACATCCCATTGAAATGTTACAATATCATTGATATCATAGCCCTCTTTTACGGGACCGAAGGATTGAATCACAGGCTTATACACTTTCATAAAATCCAGCCGAATGGGCAGTATTTTTCCCTCTGCCCGCAGCTCGATATACAAAGGCGTCAATCCTGCTTTTTGATTGATATTAAGATTTTCAATGTACAGAATCAGGGACTGATGTGATTCCATGACGGAAGTTTCCACCGGACATACCTTAAAATATCTCCCTATTGTTGGGCTTTCTCCGTACCCCACTCTCCAGCCGGACTGTTCCACTACGTTTACCGTATAATTGACGCTTTCTTCCTTTGTCACGATATCTCCGTCCTGGTCGCCATAGTGAAAATAAAGGTAAAATCCTGCCGCCTGGCTTTCCTTCCCATACTCATCATATGCAGGATAATCATCCGGCTCAAGACCAGAGGAATTTTGAAATTTAAGGGGAGAAGATGCGTTATTTGTAATCATCACTTTAAAGGATTCTTTGTGATCAGCCGTAATGTATTCCGACATTGCTTTACAGCTCAAATCGTAATTCAGATGAAACATTTTATAGATATTTACCTGTTTTGAAAGGGTTTCCCCATTTGTCCGGTACTCTATATGAATCGGCGTCTCTCCCACGATGCCATTGCAGCGGATGTTTGATATTTCCACAGAAATACTGTCATGCGGGGCTATGGCAATGGTTTTTTGCGGCGCAATAATCCAATATGCCCCCACCGTTTCACTTTCCATACCCCAGGAAACGTCCCAACCCGCAGACGATACGTCAACCAAAATGTCTGCACCGTCTTCTTTTTCTGTCAAATCTCCGCTGCAGCTGCCATAATGAAAGTAAATATAAAAGCCGGCAGGATCTCCTTCCTTTGGCAAATCATCATATTCCGGATAATCATCCGGCGTAAGACCGTTTGGATTTTCTATCACAACCGGTTCTGAAGAATAATTTGTGATAATCAGCTCCAGCGTATTTTTAGATGATCTGTTTTTTGTCATATAAACATATTGCGGTAATGTCATGTACGAAAAATCTACGTTCATTCATCTTTCCTCCCTTTTCCTGCAGTAGTGAAAAAGCCCTCGCTAATCTGCATCCGCTCATCGAAAGACCATACATCCGGTTCACGGACCTCTTTCGTCTTTGTTTCTGTCCCCTCCGGCGTCACATAGGAAAAGGACCATTCCCCTGTCATTCCTCCGGGAACCGGCGCGGCAATCGGATCTGCCGGCGACAGCAGCGGCGCGGCTTTTATATACATTTCGTTTTTTTCAAGCTGCCCGCAGTAAACATTCTTGTCCAAACTCACTTCTTTTGCAGGCAGAAATCCTGTGGAAATCGTAATATGGCCTGACGGCTCCATTAAAAATGTCAGCTCCACAGGTTCATCTGACAGGCTTGTCCTAATACTGCTGCCTTGTACCATATATTCGGATTCCGGCTCCGAAAACAAATCCGGTACAAAGAGCTTTTCATAGGTTTTTTCCTCTCTTCCTCCCACATAAAATCCTGCCAGACCGTCAAACAGCTTCCTTTTATCTCCGAAACGGACTTCAAATTTCTCTTCGTCAAACCCATTGCAGACAAGCTCCTCCCGAAACCACTGTACATGAGGCGGATATCCTCTTCCCAGAATCTGTACGCTTCCTCTGGCAAGGACCAGCGGCCGCCCGAAGCACAGCTGTAAAAACTGCTCGTCTCCTCCCGGCGCGCTTTTGCCGAAAACCTGGTCCAAATACTTAAGAAGATTTGCACAAGCCGGATTGTGCTCTCCGAGAAGTCCCTTGACGAAAAACCGCAGATGTGCAGAAGGGATTTCCTCAAAGGGAATACAGGAGGGCAGAGGCCGCATCCACCGTGCGCCTTGTCCGCTTTTCTGAATAAATCCAAGGAGTCTGCCGCAGGAATCGCAAACCTGAAAATCCCCATCCAGAAAATTCGGTATCACAAAGCCCAAAACCGGCGTTGTCCCATGATCTATAGATTCCATGGAAAGATTTCTTTCCTCCTCCATGCGGGCTGCCAGCCAGTGAAACCGAACCGTTGCCGGATGCATAAATCGGGGCCGCAGATAAGCCTCTCCCTTTCTGTCCTCATAGCTTACATCATCTCCGAGAAAAATACGGTTCTCATCCGGCTTAATTTTTTTCATCTGTCCAAAGGAATCCACCAGCCAAATCTCCGACACAGACAAAAAGCCTGCCCGGACCGGAAAAAATCTGGATTCCGTATCTTCCACCCTGGGACTGATCAGGGGCTGGTCCAAAAGCCGCGTCAATTCCAGCAGCAGCGGCCGAAGCTTTTTGGAAGAATCATACAAAGGCAGTGCCGGCAGATGATCCCGCATAATCAGCGCTTCATGAAAACCGTCCATACGCTGGGACAAAATCTCCATTTCTCCGGCAATCTCTGCCGCTTTCTTTAAATTTTCATACTCCGGCCCCTGTCTTTGTTCTTCTGCCATTCTGCGAATCAAATTACCAAGATGATCTGCTGCATGGGGTGAAATAACGGTGGAACCGGAAATTTCAACCGGCTCTGAATCTGTCGTCCTATCTTCCTGCCGCTTCAGCTCCAAATCAATTTCCTCCAGAGAATAGCTGCGAAAGGAATCGTCTTTTTGGACATCAGAGCGGGCGGATTTCATTTGAATCCGCCATTCCATAAGCAGCGGCGCCCAGGGCTGTTTCCACTGGCAAACCGATATCGGATCGGGAAAACTGCCGGAAAATCCTGTTTTTTCCCTCTGTTTCCTGCAAATGTTATTCGTCACTGTCGCCAGTTTCTCCGGCGTGCATAAAATACCTGCCAGTTGGAACGCCTTTTGGGCAATGCATTCGGCGAAATCCTCAGACAAAAGCAATACTTCTCCCAATACATCCGCCGCAAAAGAAGGCAGCGGTTTGCAGGTTCCGGCGCACAGCTCTGCGGCATCTTTTGCGGTAATCGTGACATTCTGTCGGTCTATCGTCAAATCCAGCGACGATACCGGATGCATCCTGCAATGCAAAAGACCATCCGCCGCATTCTTTTGAAACCCCTGCTTATAGGCTCTTTTGACGCCGTCACCACAAAACATCAATACCGGCGGACTTGCCATATAAAAACGGTCCCGCTGTTTTTCCTGCAGGGTCATTTCTTTTCCCTGCAAAAGATCATTCAGGCTTTTTTGCAGCTCTGCTATTTTTTGCGTATTTTCCCGTATCTGTTTCTGATGCTTTTTCAATTTGGCAAGCAGCTTCTGAATCAGGGAAAGAAACGTCTTGGAATCCACATTTTTTACAGCCTCCAAATCTTTCTGCAGCTGCGTATGCCCTTCCTTAAGCCGAAGGGCGTCGTCGCCCCACGGATCGCTTTCCGCCAGCACATATTTCCACCATGCAAAATAAATTTCGTTTTTTAAGGATTCTGTCATTGCTTCCAGAAGATTATTTTCTTCCTGTAGCTCATTCATAAGCGCAAGCTCTTGATAGTTTTCTTCCTCAAGTTCGGCATGATTGGTACGTTTTAAGGTATTGCGCAGTCCCCATACGCTTCCCTGTCCTATGCTCTCAAACTGCTTTTCATGCAGCCCTTCCTCCAGACGAATCAGCGCATCCGGATTCCCGTTATTTTCTATGCCCTCCAGCATATCATTTTGAAAGGCATTTAACATACGCTCCAAACCCTTCACTTCCGGCAGTTCCTTCTGCAAAAAGGCAGCCAGCGCTTCAGCGGAGGTATTTCCGATATAAACCGAAATATCCTCTGTAGGAACCCCCGACGGATAATCCGCCTCCGGTCCCTCCCACTTCACTTGTTTTAAAACACTGTGGCAAATGGTTTTCTGTGGAATTTCTTCGCTGTCCCCACAAAACCAGCCTAATCCTTCCAGGGTTTCTTTGTCTGCTCCCGTCAAAGGATCTTTCTCCCCAGTTTCATAATATCCGGTCAGCACATAGGTATAGGTTCCGGATTCTTCTTCCTCCATGCTGTCGTAAAACCCGAATACCGATCTGGATTTGGGATAACATGCCGCAAAGGAGGCATCTCCTGGTCCGACTACAGTCAATTCCGTCAGATAATACCCCTCTTCCTGATTTTCGGTACCGTAATCTCTTGCAGATCCCAAATATCCGTAAATCTGACCGTCTAATCCGGCGCCCTCCCAAAGCCCGTTTTCCAGACGGAATGTAGGAATGGAAGTCCTGTCGTATTCCTCTAGTCCGGTCAGCGGGTGATTTGTAACAAAATCGCTTTCCAGTATCCATGCTTTTTGCCTGATTTCGCCGTTCTTTGCCCAAATCCGCTGCACAATCCAGCGGTTTGGCAGAGCCGGAAACCGGATTTCGCCGTCATCGCCTGTATGGATGCCGTGGAGCAGCGCATCCGGCATAGTCCAGTGGAGGTGGATTCCGGGCATCTCTTGTTTGGTTCCAAATAGCCTCGTCGCATATTTCCCCAAAGGAATTTCTGCCGTTGCCGAATAATCCGGCGCGAGGTCAGCCAGTGGAGGGCTGTTTTTTCCGATTACAAGCCCCTCCAGCATAACCGGCACATAAAGTATATTACACATGAACGCCGCCTCCTTTGCTGTCAGAATTGCTGCGGTTAATTTCAATGGTACAGCGCATTCTTTCCTGAATCATCTGCAGAGCAAACTCAAGCGACGAAAAATATGCGCTGCCTTCCCCTGCCTTCTCCAATACCTGCTGCATAGTCCCGGCAAGGGCTTTGATATCCAAAAGTCCCTTTTCCGCATCACGAAAAACCGGAGAAACCGATGCATGGATATCCCTGCCTGCCTTTTCTTCCTTTAGAGACACAAGATGTTTGACAAGTTCGCCATCTTTCTCCTCAAAACCGAAAAACAGGCTCTCCACAGGCTCTGTCAGTGTGATTTTATCCAAAACACCGTCTGCGATGCAAAACAAAACGGAGCTTCCGATATGTTCCAGCTTTAAGATATTTAATTCCTGTTCACCGCTGCAGCAGGAAATTTCAATTCCGGGCCACCCCTCCACAAGACGGGAGCGCAGCAGAAATCCCGTCCGGTATTCTCCGCCGTTACTGTTTTTCGGTGATTTATCGTATCGAAGGGCGCGCATATGCGCCGAATGCATACGCCCATGTTCTTTCAGCTTTGGCAAAACCGCGCAGTCATGCATCCAATCAGAGGTGCAGTTTCGCCCGATGCTCAATGCGCCGTCTGCCATAGCGTCTATCCAATTCTCATCCAGATAAAAAATTCTAAGGGACTCCGGCGGCAGCAGCCGCCCGTCTGCAATCAGTGTGTCGAAAGGCACCCCGTCCAGCATATATAAGCCATTGATAAACGCAGTGACATCGTCTTTTTCCATATAGGCAATACTCAACTGCTCTTTCAGCGAGCAAAAAATATTTTCTCCGGATATCACCCGGCTGTTTTTAAACCATGATTTCACGCTTTCCTCCTTAAGTACCCATCCAACAGCGACAATACCGCATCCGAAAGACCGGTCTCCTTCTCCGTCTCTTTCTTAAGACTGCACTGCGCATCCATTGCCAACTGCAGAGACGCAGCATGAACCTGTTTCCGGTTGTCTGCTCTTGCCTGCAGCAATTTCATGGCTATTGATTTCCGATTCAGCGCCAGCAGCCTTCCGGTCTGCCATGCACAGGCATAAGAAACGTCAAACATTCCCAAATCGGGATCATATATGTACAGCGAATCAGAAGAGGAAACAGAAGGGATCTCCTGACGCTCTTTAGCTGCCGGCGTAAGCGGGCCCCGGTAAAAAGAAACCGTCTGGTCTCCGTTTCGGATCTGATGCGGTATCGGCAGGTATCCGTTTTCCGAAAAAGGAGTATCCAAAAGCCCAAGAGAACCAATCCCAAGACTACTGCAGATCTCCTTAAAATGCCAGGGAAGGCTGATTGCTTCATAAGTCCAGCTATACAGTACAATCAGGCGGATCTTAGAAAAGGCATCAATTTTGGCCTGATTGGAATAATCGTCATATCCCTCCAGGGATACCAGATACACCCGGTTCTTTTTCCCTTCCTGAGAAACATCCGGCATTCTGGCTCCCATAACGGCGGAACACCAGGTATCCGTTGGTCCGCCTGTATCATCCGATTTGATATAGGGATCTGTCTGCCGGGCATGGCATAGATAGACCAAATCCTCATACGCCGGAAAAATCCTCCGAAACAGAGACGTTTCCAAATCGATATAGCTGCACATCTCGCTTTCCTCACCCTTTCGCAGATGCAGTTTTGGAAAATAAACCTCCAAAGAATCCGGATTTACGGCATGGGCAACAGTGTCCGTTGACACGGCGCCTCCTTCTTCCTCTCTCAGCTGCAGCAGGGCAAGCCATGGAGTGTGAAAGGAAGGGCTTGCTTTCCTGCCGTCTGTCTGCGCATCTGCCGACCGTTCCCAGGGAAGGGTCTTCCTGGAAAAAACAATATGGGGCAGACTCTTTCCAAAACTTCCCCTGCCATTTTCCGGCGGATAAACGCAGCAAATGTCTTCTTTTGCTATGGTAAAGCGCGGTCCCTCCACCCAAAGCGTTTTTTGGGCAGACACGGAATCCCCCAGTGTTTTAGAACGGGAAACTGCTTTCATCACATATTCTCCACTTTGCAGAGGCGGTACGCAGGATTCTGCAAAAACCGCTTTTTTTATTGATTCCTCCATAATTGCTTCCCTCCTATCGTTGCAATCAACGGCTGTTCGGTAAAGATTTCTTTTGGATTTGCACCAAGCCGGTCAAGGCGGATATCCAAACCGGTATCACCGAGACTTTCCAGTATCGCTTTTCTTTTTTCATTGCTTTTGCCAATCTGCATAAGATAGGAAAATGCCTGCTCCTGTTCATATTTTTTCGCAACAATCACAGACGGTTCTGTGAGCTGCACAGGAATGGACAGCAAATCAAAATCCTCCTGATAAGAAAGCTGATAGTAACAAAGCGGCTTAGGACGGACAACCAGCCCTGTCTTTGCGGGAATGGTTTCTTCCTTCCGGTCTTTTTGCGCCCACAAAGCAGAAGGCAGGTTTTCCGTAACAGCATCCAGGACAAATTCTTCTTCGATTTTTACGCCGTCTTTTCGTTCCAGGAGAATCTCCAACTCCGAATCCAGTTCCAAATCACCGCAGGGCCTGATTTTCACCGGCGTTTCGGCGTCCTGCGTAAAAACCTTCTTCTGCATAAAGGAAATAGTCTCTGCAGGTACGCAGGATTTCACCGTTATCTCAAAATCCTGTGCGCAAAGAACCATAGCCTTTTCGCCGCTTTCGGTATCAAGCTCTTTTATCATGCCCTTGCTTACTGCTATGGTACAGCTGTCATAAGCATCTCCTGCATCATTCTTCCTCTCCTTTTCCTTTGCATTTGGCAGGAAGGAGGATACAAATTCCTTCGTATCAATACAGCTGACGGACTGATTTTTTGCCTGGCCAAAGGATATCGTAAAGCTGATGATCCATAATTTCACCTTTGCTATTCCGCTAAACTCCGGTCCCCATATGTGCAGATCACATCCAAGTTCTAATTTCACCGTAAACAGTTTCAGATGTACCCGGACTCCGATGCTTACTCCGATACGCAAATCATAGTGATACGGTTTCCACTGTATCAAAACGTCTACATAAGCATCAAACCACGCTTCCACGCAAGACGCCTTATATTGCAGCTTCAAAAGGCCGCCTGCCATAAGCGCCGACGGCGTAATGGCAAAATAAATCTCCCCCAGCGCGGTCAGCCCTTTTGCAATTTCCCAGTTCAGCCCCAGACGTCTGGCAGCCGGATAATGCTCCGGCTTTTGATACAGCCTGTGATATCCGCCCAGCGTTACGACAAAATCTCCTCTGTGGGCACCGCCGTACCAGGTATAAAATGCAAAGGACCCTGTCAAATGACAGTCTTTTGACAAAATATAGGACTCGCTGGACAACGCCGCTTCCACGGCAATCAGACTGCTTGCAGGAACAAAAGACGCCTTTAACAGCAAAACGGCATGTCCAATGGGATTTTCCGCTCCATAAGGCACGTTGATGACTGATTCCCCTAAAAGATGAATCTCTGTCTCCTTCCCAAATGAAACGGTCAGCATGGCAATGGAATCGATCATTCGGAAGGAATTGAACAAAATGCCCGCGGCAATCCAGTTTTCTCCGGTCTCCGGCGGAAAATATGTCATTTCCTTCTCAAAAATCTCATCCGAAGACAAGTTTCCTTTGACTGCCTTTAAAAACGGAAATTCCAAAAGGTGATCGATATCCGGCATGCTCAGACTGCGGTTATATCCAAATCCTGCGGCAATTCCTGTAATGGAAAAGCACGGCGGACCGCCGATCGCCGCTTTTAACAATGCAAATACAAAGGCAGAATGCGCCGGTTTGGAAGTATATGCTCCATAAGCCGTCAGCTGGAAGGTTTTCAGTCCGATCAGCAGGGAGCCGCGGTAAGTACAGGCATCCGCTCTTAAAAAGCTGCCTCCTATGGAAAGGGCATCTGTTTTGACCGCAACGGACAATCCCTTCAGCAAAAAGGAAGGCTTCTTCTCCTGAATCTGATATCCGAATCCCAAGCCTTCAAGGGCAAAGGACAATGCTCCTTGTGTAAAATCAGAGTCCAGCATAAAATCCAGCGCTTTCTCCTCATAGGATATCCCGATCTGTTTGAGCGTAAAGGGACCGAGCTGCTTATCAATCCGGACAGACGCCTGACTGCTTTTTTCATCCTGATTTTGGATTCTGCCCTTCTTTTTCCCGGCTCCGATTGCAAGATTCAGCGGAATTTTCACATCCGACAGCCGCAAATCCGAAGAAAGCCAGATTCCCCGATGAAATTCCTGATCCGCAATATCCAAATCCGTAATGGTGACATGGGCGCAATCCCCGGAAAATACCAGCGTTTTTAAACCGCACAGTCCAACCTCCTGCATAATCGGCGAACAATTTCCCACCACGGGAAGCTGACTGAGGCTTAGTTCCATATCCAAAGCAATTCCAAAGATTACCTGCCTCGTATCGTCTGACAGACTGCTCCTGATATACAGTTTATTCTGCTCTTTAGTCTCTGCAAGGAAGATAAATTCTTTTTTATGAAAATCAAAGGAACCTTTCAAATGCGCAATGGAAATATCCAAAAATTCCGGCAGTTCAAAGTCCGCAAAGCCAAGGAGTCCGCAAAAATCCGTAACCGAAAATCCCGCTTCCTGTTTCCATTCAAACAACAGCTCTTCTTTTCCCGCTTCCTCCTGAAATGACACCAGAAACCGGGAAGGAAACGTTTTTTTCTCTTCTTCTCCCTCTGCCCCGGCAAAACTCATTTCTCCGGTATATTCTGCGCCTTCCTTTGACTTATTTACTGTAATATAAAACTGCATCAAAAGCGTTTCCAAAGACAAAGAAGCGGAACAGTCAAACTGCAGGTCTCCTGTTTCCGGCGTCGCAGACAGCGTCACATAGTTTAAGCCAATCCGCTGAAAGATATCGGGACTCTTCCAGCCAAAGGACTCACATAAATCAGAAAGACTTTTTCCCTCCGGCACCAAAACACCACCCTGCACGGACCATACGCCGCTGTTGTCAAAAATCCCTGCCTGTATGGTCAGCGTCTCAAGCAGCGTCATCTGCCCGTAAAAGCAAAGGTCTTTTCCCTTCGGGCTGCCTGCAAAGGACATGCGCAGAGAATCCAGGCGAACCAGTCCTTCCTCCCAAACGCCGCTGATTCCAAAAGACACCTGATAGGCATTGCCTTTGATATCCGCCTCCACCTTTGCCTCTTCCACATGAAGCGTCTGAAGGGCTTTTGGCACAGCAGGCGCCCCTCCTGCTCCAAACATGCTTTCCATGATATCTGAAATGCTTTTTTTCTCCTGTCCCGGTTCCAGATAACCCTGAATCTTCTTTCCGATTACGGAAACTTCCGCGGTAAATGCCAGAGAAAACAGCGTAAGCCTTGTTTTAACAACAATCTCCTTAAAACAGAGCGCCTCCTCTATGCTAAGATACGCTTTGACAGAAACAAGGGACAAATCAGGAAGCCCAAATTCCGTCAGATTATTAAAATCCTCTGTTTCTCCTCCAAGCGCCCAGGCAGCAAAGGAAAGGAATCCCGGAAATGCCTGTTCCTCTGACGCAGGTTTCAAATAGGCCTGCACCAGATCAAGAGAACCGGAAATCACGCCAAACTCCAACGGGCATCCTGCAATATGAACTACGGCACTCAGCGTATATTGGTAGATATCATCACTGCGGATAATCTCCAGACAGGCATTTTCAAAAGTCATCAGATCTTTGATCAAAGGAATCTCCTGACTGTACCCAAATGACAAGCGATAAGTCCGATGCCCGTTTTCATAAAAATAAAATTGACTCTCCTTCGGCACGCCAAGGGGCAGATCAATCCTTTCCAAAAAACCATGGGACATGTTGCCGGCAAACAAAAGCACTTCCGATAAGGAAAAACTCCTCTCCTTTGATTCTCCCGATAAGGCCACTTCCACCCTCGGCTCATTGGTATCCGATTATGGTTCGCTTGCTTCGCGAAACGACCTCCTTTTCCGCAAGCAAG
>CANODN010000015.1 GCA_947564765.1 uncultured Roseburia sp.
AAAAAAACACGTCAGATTCTAAAATCCAACGTGCTTTCCCTTTAAAGTTCTTTTCTTCCCTCTAATGCCCGAAGCAATGTCACTTCATCTATATATTCCAGATCTCCTCCCACCGGAACACCACTGGCGATCCGTGTCACTTTGATTCCGGTCGGTTTCACCAGTTTACTGATATACATCGCCGTTGTCTCTCCTTCCAGACTGGAGTTTGTAGCAATGATAACCTCATCCACTTCCTGCTGCAGTCGCTGCAGCAGCTCTTTTAGCCGGATATCACCGGGTCCTATGCCAAGCATGGGGGAAATTGCTCCCTGCAGTACATGATAAACCCCTTCGTACTGACCGGTTTTTTCATAAGCAGCCAGATCTCTGCTGTTTTCCACCACCATAATCGTACGGTGATCCCGTTCATCATTTCCGCATATGGGACAAATCTCGTCATCCGTTAAAGTAAAACATTCTCTGCAGTATTGTACGTTATTCCTGGCTTCCGTAATCGCCAGAGAAAGCTTTTCTACATTTTCTTTGGGCATATTTAAAATATGAAATGCAAGACGCTGTGCAGACTTGCTCCCGATTCCCGGCAGGCTTGCCAATTCTTCCACCAGCCGGTTAATCTGATTGCTGTAATAATCCATAAAAAGCCGCCTCTAAAATGGCAGGCCGCCTAAGCCGCCGCCGATTCCTCCTGTTATTTTCGACATGGACGCTGCGGAAACCTCTTCCAACTGACGAAAGGCTTCATTGACAGCCGCCATGATCAGATCCTCCAGCATTTCAATATCGTCCGGATCAACGACTTCCTCGGACAATTTAATGCCCGTCACCTCTCTCTTGCCGGATACAGTCACTTCCACGGCGCCGCCGCCTGCAGATGCCGTAACCTCTTTCTCCTCCAGCTCCTTTTGCGCTTCTTCCATCTGCCGCTGCATCCTCTGGGCCTGCTTCATCAGATTGTTCATGTTTCCGGGCATTCCGCCGGGAAATCCACCTCTTTTTGCCATTTCAATTATTCCTCCTGCTATCTATTCATATGTGATCTCCATATTGATCACCTGCTCCAGATCTACATAACTGTCTTCAAAGGGCCGTTTTGTCTCATTCTCTTTGATCAGCACCGCCACTTGCTTTCCGATCTGTTTTGCTATTGTATCTTCCAGCTGCATCCGTTCTTCTTCTCTTTTAAAATAACCTGCTGCCATTTCATCTTCAAACACCAGAATCAATTCATTGCCGTTCCCAATCGTAAGTCTTGCCTTACTAAGATAACTGCGGGAAAGTCCGGGCATTGCAGAAAGAATATTTCTCCAGTTTTTGACTGTCTGTTCAATATCCTCTGTCACTGCCTTCGGTAAAACGGGCTTCTTCTTTTCGCTGGGCACACTCCCGCTTTCTGTTTCCGCCGGTATATTCTGGGGAATGACAGTCACTCCTTGCTCCAGCTTCTTTTCCAGCTGTTCCATCCGTCCGATCAGAGAACTGTAATCTGTTTCCATTTGCGGCCGGCAAAGCTTGATCAGCGCAACCTCAAGTAAAATCCGTTTCTGGGAAGCATATTTGATCTGATTGGACAATTCCGAAAAAATCCGGATATACCGAATTAACGTCTCTCCTTCGATCTCCTTTGCCTTCTGCTGCAGATTTGCCATATGTTCCGAAGACATATCCAAAATTTCAACCGCTTCGTCGGAGCTTTTCAGCAGCAGCAGATTCCGCAAATACCAGATAAAATCAACCACAAATTGTCCCAGCTCCCGCCCGCTGGCCGTCAGCTCTTCTACCGTTTCCATTACCTTCGGCACATCCTGCTTTATGACACTGCCGAGCAGCCTGCTAAACACCTCTGCATCTACGGCCCCTAAGATTTCCAGAACATGGTCGTATGTCAACATCTGTCCCGGATAAAAGGCAATGCACTGATCCAACAGGCTCAGAGCATCCCGCATGGCTCCATCCGCTGACTTTGCAATGTAGCGGAGGGCTTTCTCCTCTGCTTCTGCCTCTTCCTTTTCTAAAAGCTCCTTCAGCCTGTCACAAATAACCTCTACCGAAATACGTTTGAAATCATATCTCTGACATCTGGAAAGAATCGTCACCGGTATCTTGTGCACTTCTGTAGTAGCCAATATGAAAATCACATACGACGGGGGCTCTTCTAATGTTTTTAAGAGTGCATTAAAGGCTCCCGGGGAAAGCATATGAACTTCATCTATGATATAGACTTTATACCTGCCTTCCGTAGGACGATATGCGACCTCCTCGCGAATCTCGCGAATGCTGTCCACACCATTATTCGATGCGGCGTCAATCTCAATCACATTCATGGAAACGCCCGAAGCAACAGCCCGGCAGGAAGCACATTCTCCACAGGGGCTGCCATCTGTCGGGCTCTCGCAATTGACTGCCTTTGCAAATATCTTGGCAATGGAAGTCTTACCGGTTCCTCTTGTTCCGCAAAACAAATACGCATGTCCAATTCTGTCGGCCTTAATCTGATTCTTTAATGTAGTAACAATATGATCCTGCCCTTTTACATCCCAAAATTCCTGAGGGCGGAACTTTCTGTACAGCGCAGTATAAGACATGACTACTCCTCACTCATTCTAATTTCCAAAACTGATTCCCATAAATTTCGCTTCTTTGATGATCTGGGAATCCGGCTCTACCATCTTTAACTTACCGGCTACTTTTTCCAACGGTACTCTTGTAATTTTGTTGGACTTCACGCCGATCATATTGCCGAAATCTCCGTCAATAATCGCCTGAGCCGCTTCTGCTCCAAGTCGGCTGCAGAGTACACGGTCATATGGGCAGGGGCTTCCGCCTCTTTGTGTATGTCCCGGCACGGTGACTCTTGTCTCGATTCCCGTCTTTTTCTTAATCTGCTCTGCCACTTCATAGGACACGGACGGATAAGGTGAGTTCTCGACTTTTTTCTTGTATTCCTTTTTGCTGAGCTTTGCATCTTTTTTGGAAATGGCACCTTCTGCGACTGCAAGTATGGTAAATCCTTTTCCGTCTTTGGAGCGTTTCTGGATCGCTGCTACCACTTTATCAATATCGTACGGAATCTCCGGCAGCAAAATAATATCCGCACCTGCGGCAATTCCTGCATATAATGTCAGCCAGCCCACTTTATGGCCCATAACCTCTACGATAAACACACGGCTGTGGGAAGATGCCGTTGTATGGATACAGTCAATAACATCTGCCGCGATATCAATTGCACTCTGGAAACCGAATGTCATATCCGTTCCGTAAATATCGTTGTCAATCGTCTTCGGCAGGTGTATGATATTCAGTCCCTCTTCCCGAAGCAGATTTGCTGTCTTCTGTGTTCCGTTGCCTCCTAAAATAACAAGGCAGTCTAAGTTCAGCTTGTAATAGGTCTGCTTCATCGCTTCTACTTTGTTCAGACCATTTTCATCCGGCTCCCGCATTAATTTGAACGGCTGTCTGGAGGTTCCCAAAATGGTTCCGCCCTTGGTCAGTATTCCGGAAAAGTCCATAGAAGTAAGCAAACGGTATTTTCCGTAAATCAGGCCCTTGTAGCCATCAAAAAATCCGTAAACTTCCAGTCCGTCCACATTATTGCTTAATCCTTTCACCACTCCGCGCATTGCGGCATTCAACGCCTGGCAATCGCCTCCGCTTGTCAACATACCGATTCTTTTCATAATTCCTCCAGTCCTTTCTTCATTATATTTTGGAAAAATAATATTGCTAAACCCATTATAATATATATTTTTTTCATCTACAATAAAAAGTTGTGTTTGTTATTCTTGAAATGAGATTTATAATATGCTATAGTTTTCCCATGGAGATGTACTCAAGTGGTCGTAAGAGGTCGCACTCGAAATGCGATAGGTCCGCAAGGGCGCGTGGGTTCGACTCCCACCATCTCCGTTTCCTTACAGAAGCTGCCGCCGGCAGCTTTTTTGGTTATATAACAACAAAATCAGTCCACAGATGCTTCTGTCACCTGTGGACTTTCTTTTTTTCGTAACTTAGTATTTTAAAAATTCGCTTTCATGCCGGGAGAGCCACTGCTTCCGTTCCTTATAATCCGGCAGCACCGTTTCCACTTCCTTCCAGAATGCCGCAGAATGATTCATCTGTTTCCTATGGGCAAGCTCGTGGACTACAACATAATCCAGGATTTTCTCCGGCATCAGGACAAGTTTCCAGTTAAAATTCAGATTTCCCTTTGCGCTGCAGCTTCCCCAACGGGTTTTCTGTTCCTTTATGGCAATCCGGTGAACGGATACCTGCATCTTCTCTTTGAATATCCCTACGCGGTTTCCCAGCTTCACTCTGGCATATTCCCGCAGCCACAAAACAATTGCCCTGCGATATGCTTCCGGATCATCCTCAATTCCAGAAACCACACAGAGAACATCTCCCTGCTCCCCGCTTTGTCTTCTGTACACCCGAATATGCTTTTCATCCCGGGTTTTTATCCGGCAGATCCGAATCGCAGCATCTCCGAAAGGAATCCTGGCACCGTCTGTATAAATATCATTTTGACACATATGCGCCTCCTGATATTTCCTTCTAAAACTGCTTTGGCGATTCCGGAATGATAACTGCCGCAATCAGATATACCAGCAATCCGCTTCCCCAGCCGCAGACCAGCACAAGACAAAGCAGCCGGATGATTGTAGGATCTATATTCAGGTATTCTCCAATTCCTCCGCACACACCGCACAATACTCTGTTTGTCGTCGATTTGTATAGTCTCTTTTCCATAGGTTAATTTTCCTCCTTTACCGTTACTTCAATCTCTCCCACACCGCAATCCAGACGAATGGTTCTTCCTGTGTGGTGATCGATTTCTTTGTCTGTTGATAAGCTGCTGTAAGTCGTTCCGTTGATGCTGACAGTACCCAGACTGCAGTTTACGTCATAATCATAATCCTCTTCCTGCCCTGTTAATTCTAATACAATCTGCCCGACACCGCAATCTGCCTCGGCCTCTTTTGAAACAGTTCCGTGAAGCTCTGCTCTTCCGACACTGCAGTCCACCTCCAGTGATTCCGCTGTAAACTCTGCAATTTCGAGATTTCCGGCATCTACATCCACAGAGAACTCTTCCGCTGCCGTAATCTTCTCTGCAATCAGTTCTCCGGCATCCAGATCAAAATGAATCTCCTGCGCGCACAGATCATGTGTAATTTCTATGCCGCCCGCATCCGTAGTGAGATTTACTTCCTCAAACTCTGCCTCTTTCGGTATGGCAATCGTAATTTCCACCTTATGCGCCAGCCCGTTCCGCAGGGCATTCCAGCGATATCTCGGCGTCTTATCCAACAGTTCCAGCGTCCCGTCTTTCAATCCGCACTGATAGGCATACCGTCTGGGTGCATCTACAGAAATTTCAATCTGGTCTGTCTGGCTGTCCGTCACATAAACCGATCCATATTTTATGTTGATTTCCAGATCCTTTACTTCCTGCACCGAAAAACTCTCATTTACTACTCCTTTTTCTATTTCAATCTCTTCGTCCAAAATGTCATCCGTTATAATATAAGGGATGTTCCAGCCGCCGATCTGCAGATTGCCTACATTAAACTCTCCGTTTCCTGCCATTGTCCACACTTCTCTCAATCCGCTGCCAAGCGCAGCGCCGACGCCAAGGCACACTACGCCGATACAGACAAACACCAGGCTGATCAATAAACAAATTTTAGTAAATCCTTTCATATAGCAGCACCTCTTTTCTGAAATGGTCTCTTACACAAACGAACAACTGCCCGCAATGTCCACGGCAATATTCTGCCCACCGTCCACACAATCACAATCACGCCCAGGACTGCAAAGGCCAGCATAAACATTCCAATCGAAATCAAAATTAATCCTGCCGCCGGAAGACCTGTAAATACATTCGCCATTCCGATACCGCAAAGCACAAATCCCATAATCAAAAAGGCTGTTACAATTGCTATAGCCGCTACTACAACAGAAAAAACCGCTGCAATTCCTCCAATGAGAATTCCAAATATTCCGGCAACAAGACCGATCCACAGAGGAAATGTCAATACGACAAGAACTGCAATCATGACATTTCGCGTCGTTTTATTCTGAGAACTTCCGTATGCATTCTGCTGTTTTTCCTCTTTTACAAAATCATAGTCCTGATATTCTTCCCCGAATAAATTCCGTTTGATGCTTGCCGCCACTTCCTGGGGCGACCCCAGCTCCTCTATGATCTGTGCCTCTTTTTCCGGCCCTGCATCTTCAAAATAATTCCTGTAATATTCCATGGCTTCCCGGCGTTCATTCTCCGGGATATCACAAAGCAGCTGCTCTAACTGCCTTAGAAATTCATTTCTGTTCATACCTGCTCCTCTCCCGATAATAAATTTGATATTTTCGATGAATAGTCTCTCCATTCCATCTGATATTCTTGCAATTTCACTGCACCGGCTTTGGTCAGCTTGTAATATCTGCGGTTCCGCCCGCCGCACTCCACATCATAAACGACCAGATATTCATTCTTTTGTAATCGCCTGAGTACCGGATATAATGTAGATTCTGATATGTCAATCGCTCTGCGGACATCCTGCGTGATTTTATAGCCATAGGTTCCTTCTTCCTCTTTTGAGACAACCGCCAGTACAATCGCATCTAACAATGTTGCCCCTATGCCAAATCCCATCTCATCACTCCTTATTTTGTATAATACTGTTTTGTGATTAATACTATACATCATATAATATTGTTTTGTCAATAATTGCGGCGGAATTTTCGAAATTCTTAAAAATTTTTATGCAAAGTTTTGATATAAAAATTTTTTCATTGTGGAATTTTTCAAGAGATGCTATAATAAAATGTCACTTTATGCAGTATGAGACTATCTTACATAATAGAAGAGGAGGAACTTATGAGTGGAACAACCCTTGGAATTTTTATCGTTATCGTAGCCTATATTCTTGGCATGGTAGGCATCGGTATCTGGTTTTCCAAAAAGAACAATAACGTAAACGATTTCTACCTGGGCGGACGGAAATTAGGCCCTCTGGTAACTGCCATGAGCGCAGAGGCTTCCGATATGAGCAGCTATCTTTTGATGGGACTGCCGGGGCTTGCTTACATCTCCGGTATTGCCGATGTGGGCTGGACTGCAATCGGATTGGCCGCCGGAACGTATTTAAACTGGCTGATCGTTGCCAAACGCCTGCGCCGCTATTCCGCCGCTGCCGGCAACGCCATTACGATTCCGGATTTCTTTTCCAATCGTTACCGGGATAAGAGCCATGCTTTATTAGCTATTTCTGCGATTATCATTATTATTTTCTTTATTCCGTATACCGCATCGGGATTTTCGGCCTGCGGAAAGCTTTTTTCCAGTTTATTCGGCATTTCCTATATTCCCGCCATGTTAGTCAGTGCCGTTGTCATTGTCGGTTATACGGCTCTGGGCGGTTTTCTGGCCGCGAGCACTACGGACTTTATCCAAAGCATTGTTATGACACTGGCTTTGATCATTGTGGTATTTTTCGGCGTACAGACAGCCGGAGGAATTGATGTCGTAATCGAAAACGCTTCCATGCTCCCAGGATATTTATCTATGACAAATACATATGACGCCGTTGCCAATTCTTCAAACAGCTACGGCTTTATCAATATTGTATCCACGCTCGCCTGGGGACTTGGTTATTTTGGAATGCCTCATATTCTTCTGCGTTTTATGGCAATCGAAAACGAAGACAAACTAAAGCTTTCCAGAAGAGTCGCTTCTGTCTGGGTGGTAATTTCTATGGCTGTTGCGATTTTCATCGGCATTATCGGATACAGCATGTCAAAAGCCGGCGTTATTGAAGTATTGAGCGGCTCTGATTCCGAAACACTGTTGATTAAAATTTCCCAGATTTTGAGCAGCCATGGCATTTTTGCGATCATTCTGGCAGGTATTATCCTGTCCGGTATTCTGGCCTGCACCATGTCTACGGCGGATTCCCAGCTTCTGGCTGCATCCTCCAGTATTTCACAAAACATTTTAAAAGATGTGCTGCATCTGAAAATATCAGAAAAAGGCACCATGCTTGCCGCAAGACTTACAGTTGTAGGCATTGCAGTTATTGCCGCATTTATTGCAAGAGATCCCAACAGCTCTATCTTTACGATTGTATCCTTTGCATGGGCAGGCTTCGGCGCTTCCTTTGGCCCTGTTATGCTGTTCTCTTTATTCTGGAAACGGACCACAAGATCCGGTGCACTTGCCGGTATGGTCTCCGGCGGAGCAATGGTATTTATCTGGAAATATCTGGTGCGCCCGATCGGCGGAGCATGGGATATTTATGAATTGCTTCCTGCATTTTTAGTTGCCTGCGCTTTTATCATTATTGTGAGTCTTTTCACAAAAGCGCCTGAGCAGGAAATATTAGATGAGTTTGATTCCATTTAAAACACGCATTTTAAAAGAGGCTGCCTCGAAATATCGATTTTGCCCCTTCATTCAAAAATAAAATCTCCCGCGGGATTCCGTATTTTTCCATATACGGTCTCTGCGGGAGATTGTTTTTTCTTTAAACCGAGCATTCTGCTTCGAATCCTGATCTCAAACGTTACCTTTACAGTTAACTCGGCCCAGGCACCCTCGCGGCACATAGAAGTGTTTACTTAGGGCTGCTCCATTCCTGACCTGACCCGGTTCATAAATTCCTATTGCGCAAGACCCAAGCTTCATCGCCACTTATAAAGGGCTGCTTTGCTATCAGAAACCCTCGGCAGAATATCACCCCGGCTATAGCGGATTGCCGGTTCAGGGTACCGCTGCCACCCCGGCTGCTCGGAGATTTCAGTATAACCTGTTTTGCACACTTTGTCAACAAAGGGTTTCGGTCTGTAATGGTCTAAGTAACAGTTCGGCCTGCTGTCGGCTTAAAATTCCGGTTCGATCAATCCATAGGTATTTCCTTTTCTCTTATATACTACATTTACCTGTTCTGTCTCGGCATTGCAGAATACAAAGAAATCGTGTCCCAACAACTCCATCTGCACACAGGCATCTTCCGGATACATCGGCTTCATATCAAACTTCTTGGTACGGATAATGCGAATCTCGTCATCTGCATCCGATTCTTTTTCCAGAAATTCCTTTTTGAAACTTGCTGCGTTCTGCTGCTTGCTGATGATTTTCTTCTTATATTTCTTTAACTGTCTTTCAATTACTTCTTCTACCAGATCAATGGATACATACATATCGTTGCTCACCTGCTCTGAGCGGATAATATTCCCTTTTACCGGTATGGTAACCTCAATCTTCTGTCTCTCTTTTTCAACACTCAGCGTCACAAATATATCTGTTTCCGGCGTAAAATATTTCTCTAATTTCCCCAGCTTGTCCTCTACGGCGCTTTTTAATCCTTCCGTCAATTCCAGATTCTTTCCTGTTATCGTAATACGCATAGTATTCGCCCCTTTCTTTGTTCACAGATGTCATCTGCGTATGAAATAATTATACCATATTTATAGACGATTACAAGAAATTTTCTGATTCTTAGCAGGCATTATGAAACTATTCAGTTACTTTCCGACTGCCTGCTGATCATGCTCCAGGCCTCTGCATCCTGTGCCAGAATAGCCTTGTCATCAATATAATAATCGCAGCTGACTTTTCTGCTGTTTGTCCCATACAACGCTACAATTTCCGGCAGATTGTCGTTTACAGCATCAAATATCAGCCCCTGCTGTTTACACCACTCCACTGCCAACGTCAATTCCTTACCGACTCTGCAGGTCCATAAAATTAATTTATCCCCTAACACCTGGCGTTTCTGCAAAAACCGGACCAGCTTATCATTAGCAGGTCCCACTTTCGGCCATTGCCCAAAGCTAAGCGTACCATCAAAATCAACTGCAATTACCTTTCTGCTTTCTGATTTCTCTTCCATAGCAATCCTACCTCCCCGGATTTATCATCCTGATATTGTGCCATAAGATTTTCAATACATTTTCGTGCCTGCCTTACTACATTGTCAGGCCCGACAATCTGCGCTCCCTCTCCCAACGCAAAAACCCAGCAGAGAAAACGTTTGCTTACCCGCACATCTACATAAACAATAAAGTGATCCTCATCCTTCGGAATCATAATCACATCTTTTCCAAATCTGTCGATAATAACGCCTGCCAGATCGTTATGTATCAGAAGCTTTACATGCTCTTCCTCTCCGCCGAACATTCCAAAGCTTTTCTTGGTATATACAGCCATATCCAGCTGTTTAAAATATTCTTTTCCTTCCCGTTTCTCATCTGACATATAAATATGCAGCATTTTATCTACCCGGTAATGCTTGATCATATCAGCATCCGCATCATATCCTACCAGATAATAATTCTCATTATCCCAGGAAAGTCCCCATGGACTGATATGATAATATGCGCCGTCATGACGCAGCTCCATTTCTTTTTTGATATTCCACTGATAGTATTGAAAACGGATTTTTCTGTTTTCTGCAATGGCATTGTGAATTTCGTCTACATTATAGTAGATACTTTCGTTCATCGTCTTAATCCGTCCGGATACAAACACCTGTCTCTGCAGTTTCGCGGCTTCGTATCTGCTGACTAACCGCTCCAGCTTCCGGATCAGATCATTGGATTTCTTAACGGTAATAAATTTGGAGGACTGGATGGCATCCACCAGCAATTTCAGCTCCGGAAGCTCAAACTGTCTGCCCACGACATGGTAGTGATAGCGATTGCCCACGGCCTCTCCTTCCACTTCAATTCCAAGCTCCTCCAAATCCTTCAGATCCTTGTAGATACTCTTACGATCTGCCGTCACGCCGTAACCTGCAAGCGTCTCTAAAATTTCCGGCATTGTAATATAATGCTCCGCATCTGTCTTCTCTGTCATGATCTTCGCCAGATAATATAATTTAAACTTTTGATTCGTTCCTTTCGGCATATACAATTCCCCTATTCATAATTTTCCCAAAGGGATGTATCCAGTATATCATATGTGGGAATTTTATGGGATATCTGGCGGGAAATCTTATGACTGCTCATCCAGAAATTCATAATAATCCGCCTCACTTGCAAAAAGCATGTATGCTCCGTTTACATAACCCATATAACCTTTTTCTGTAGGATATCCTTTCATCGCATTCATTCCTTTCTTCTTATGATTCTGAATACATGATATCCCAACAGGTGTCCTATAAAAATGCCATGTAATTTTTATCTTTTTACATGTCCTTCGACGCCACAGTTTTCGCCGAATGCGTCCGCCCGGACCATACCGACTTTTCTGCAAAAAAAGAAATCCCGGCGTTTGCTTTCTCCCGGGATTTCCTTTTGCTTAATTTTAAGTGTTTCTTAACACGATTTATTTTTTGGAAGCATTTTTGATCACTGCTTTTTTATGAATTCCTTTAAACGCATTCTTTGGCAGTTTCTTCAGTTTCTTACTCTTAATGGTAACCTTCTTCAGATTCTTACACTTCATAAATGCTTTTTTACCGATCTGCGTAAGCACCTTGCTCTTAATGGTAACTTTTTTCAGCTTTTTACAGTTCTCAAAAGCGCTGTTTCCAATTTTGGTTATATTTTTGCCAATCACTGCCGTTGTTATTTTTGCATTCTTTTTAAATGCATTGTTGCCAATCGTTGTAATCGTATAGCTCTTTCCGTCATTCAGTACAACGTTTTCTTTAATGTTGACCTTCGTCAGATTCGGATTTGCGGTACCGGCAACTTCAACGGTCATTTTGGAGAGACTGGTTACTTTATAATTGTAGTCGCCCACTGCATAGATGCCGTTTTCTTCGATTAGATTTTTTGTCGCTTTCTTTAATCCAGAAATGGCTTTGCTCAGGGCATCTTTTGCTGCGTCTATCTCTGCTTTTGTACTTCCTGTCTTGTCCAGGACACTCTTTGCTGAGGACAGCGCTTTCTGGAACACGCTCCAGCTGTCTCCTGTATATTGAGAAGCATCCTTATATGCCGCCGCCTTTTCAATCACTGCTGTAAGTTCTTTCTTTGCTTCTTCCGCCGCATTGTATTCCGGCGTTCTTTCTTCCAGCTCTTCTTTTGCTTTTTTCACCTGCTCTATTGCTGCTGCCTTTTCTTCCTCGCTGGCTGTCTGACTCTCCAGCACTTTCTTTGCTGCGGAAAGAATCTGATTATATACTTCTATACTTTCTGTTGTGTATCCCGCAAGATCTTTGGACTCTGCATTCTGCAATACATCCTGCAATTCCTTGTTCTGCGTTCTTTCTAATGCTGCAATTGCTTTAAAAATATTGGCTGCCATTTCATTTACTGCTGCCTGCTCTGTAGCGTCTTTTCCTCGTTCAACTGCATTCACAGCTGCTGAAACTGCGGAAAAATCTTCGTAATCTTCCGGGTTTAAAGCATCTACTTCAGCGATTGCCTTGTCTACAGCCGTATAATCTGCGTCTGGAATTGGTTGATCTCCAATCACTTCCAGTTCTACTACGTGATTTGTAGTTCCGGAGCCTGCTCCATGCATATAAACGCGTACATATCTTGCCTTTTTCGTCTCTGGCAGCTCAATCGTTTTTCCGTTTTCAGACTCTGCATAAGTCTCGTCATAAGTCGTGGTCCCACTTGCATTCAATCCGTGAACGTTGTCTTTGTCGGAATTGTAAACAATTTCTTTCTCTGCAAAATCCGCTGTTTTGGATAATGCGATTACTGTACCGTTATATGTCCTGCCATTGCTCCAGAAACGATACAAATTAATCTTAGATATATTTCTCACTTCTCCCAAATCCACTTGCAAATAAGAGGATTCCGCTCTGCCATCTGCGCCAAACTCTCCGTAATTACCATTATTTTTAATGCCGTCTACTACCATGCTCATTGGGCGGTCGAGGCCTTTTGCCGCATCGGAGCCATCCTTTGTCCATGCTGCCGTAACGGTTTTGCCGGACGCCCAGTTCTGCTCTCCTGTGGGTATCTCCGGATTGCTGCCGGATTCTTCGTCTACAACATCATAGCCTTTTGCCGTATCTGCAACATTGGCATTTACCACACCATAGAAATCATCATTTCCAAGTGCGATATCAGCTGCTTTTACTTCATAATACCGGTTTTCTTTCTTATATCCGGAACCTTCCAGCTCCCCGTCAACATAAATTTTCATCATGCCGTTATTTTCTTTTACACCCGTAATGGTATGCTTTGCTCCGTCGTTTACAATTGCTTTTGAAACAGCGGATACACCGTTTAAACTGAAATATGCTGTTCCATCTTCATTGATTCCGATTGCATATTCTTCTCCCTGTGCCAGTACGGAACCGGTAGATGTGGTATAAACTTCTGTTGTCACAGAAAAACCGTTATTACCAATCAGGGAATCTTTTGCAGACGCCACTGTAGACTCTCCTGAGAAAAGTCCCGATTGATTTAACACTGCATTGTTCTTTCGGTATAGGAAGGATGCTGTTTTCTCTTTCAGCGGATTGTCTGCCAGGTCGCAAACGTCCTCTGCGGTTACCGTTACTGTGCTCTTATCCTCTAATGTACCTTCCTCTACGGTCAAGCGGAATGTAAGCCCATCTGCACTTGCTTCTACTGCAGAAACTGCTGCTCCATTTACTTTGAACGTCTGCCCTGTTACTTTTTCATTGAATTTGACGGTAATTTCATTTCCGCCATCGCTGTATACTCTTTCGATCTCCGGCGCTGTGACGTCTCCGTCTTTGGAAACACGCAGGATACGCACTTCATCCGGCTGCAGCGTGTAGGTGATCACCTCTCCATATGTCAGGGTGCCTGTCGTTGCCGTGTTCGCTGAAAGATTATGAGAATGTTCTATATGATATTCTAAAGTGCCTGCATCTTCCGGAACTCCCAGTGTCCGGTCAAAGGTGATCGTAATATCTTTTGACGTTGTCGCAGAATTACGGAAAGAAATAATTCCATCGGTTCCGTCAAAGCAGGAATATCCGTAGGCATTCTGCTCTCCATTGGAGGAACCTCCTAAAACGGTTCCTGTATTTGGCGATGCACCAAACATCTTGGCATTCTTCAGCATATGATAATTCTCTTCTGCCCATTCCAGAAATTCGCCTGTAACCTCATACTTGCCTTTTGTCATAATACTGTCGGAAAAATACAGCTCCCAGAATGCCGAACCACGGGTTGACATCATATATAAATAATTCTTAAACTGTTCATCGGTTGCCGTATTGATATTCATACCGGTTCCTTCTACACCATATACCGGATCATGGTTATAAACATTAGAAAGTGGGAACTGGAACTCATGATTTTTCAGGAAATCGTAATATGCTGCATCACGATAGGTCATCTGTCTGTCCATTTTGCTTCTGCTTGATCCTGCATCATTTTGATCGTGTGTACACTGCAGCCATACGGAATTCGCCCACTGGAGATACCATGGACTCGGATTTACATAACAGGTCAGAGAAATCCAGAGGTTTTTGATATTATTTTCTTTTTCACATTGACGCACAGCTTCCATCAGATCAATCCATGCTTCCCAGAGATCTGTCACATGATACATTTTTTCGTAACCGCCTGTCATATGATGATTTGCGTAACCGGGAACTCCATCAGCATGTGAAAATGCACCATACTGCCCATTATCTGCAAAGCCATCCCATTTCCAGTAATTTACGCCGTACTTTTCCATCCAGTCCGTTGCCATATCCGTAAAATTCTTTACATAAGTACGATCTGCTACATCAATAGAGCCTCCTGCTTTGCTTCCCTTTCCGCTCTTTGTAATAATAGTTGCAAGATCACCATAGAAATTATAGCCGCCTCTTGGGCCAACCCAAACGCCAAATTCACTTCCGAATTTGTGAACTAATTCACTGGAGGGCGTCAATTCTTCCGGAAACTTACTGTTAAACTCCCAAAAACCGGTCTGATTTGCTGTTGTACCTGCTCTTCTTGCCCTGTCTGTTCCCGCTTCGACTTCTGTCAGATTATAATTTATCCATCCATCATCTACAACATAAGAATCCAGCGGACGAACTTCCGCCTGATTTAATTCCCGATCTATTTCGATAAAGGAATCCCGAATAATTTCGTCACTGATATACATCATATTGTCAAACCAGGAGTTATACTGTATGCGGAATTCAGACGGTGTAGCGATTGATTTGATATACTCAAAAAAATCTGCCTGAATGACTTCTGTTTCCGTGCTTCTCGCAGCTCCGGCTACTGTCTGCCATGTCACATATTTGCCGTCTTTCGTCAACTGATTATCCGTTTCCAAACGTTCAAATGACTTTCCGGTATAATACCGCATATATCCGATATTATTTACAATTTCATTATCCGCCGCCGGGAACTCACAGCCAAAAAACATTCCCTGAATATAAATCGGCTGCCCCAGATTTGCACGGAATTGATTCATCTGAACGATACCGCCTGCATCCGTTGGAATCGTCCATGTTGCATCGGCATCGTTTACTACCATGGATTCCAGATCAATATAGTCAATCACCGCATCCGCTTTCTTATTCTCCGGAACGCTGATTTCCATATATTTACGCATGAAATGATCTCCGTCGTACATAACAATGACTTCATTGATTGTATATTCGATGTCCTTGAATGTATACGGTTCAAACTGGAATATAATTTTTTTGCCGGTCTTTGCAATGTCATTGATCGTTGCATTCGTATTTTCTACAATCGGTTCACCCTTCAGCTCCAGCTCGCTTGACGCAAATTCCCGATTGCTTGTATCCGAGGCTGAGCTCTTTGTTACACGTATTTTGAACTCCTCACTGCCCTCTGCCGGTTCAAAAACAGTTTCTCCGTTATCCGTTCTCTTGTTTGTAATTTTCGTAGTGCTCAATTTGTTGTCTGCAATTGAAAATTCTCTGCTGATATAGCTGTTTCCAATTGTAACTGTACTGTCAGCCGTTTCGACTGATACCTCTGCTGCATCTGCAGCCTGCACCTCTGCCGGAATTGACAGCGAACTAATCGGCAGACATACCGCTGCAAGCAATGCCGCAAAGCCTTTTTTCCATGTTTTTCTTCCCATTCTTTTCCTCCCTGTTTTGGTAATTATTCACGCAATAGCATATGAAGGCTTTCACATCTTTTGTGAAATATGCTACGAAATATAAAACCATTGTATCATCTATCAGGGATAATTACCAGTATTTTTTTCATGCACTGATCTGCGCTTTCACATTTGTATCAACAATTATCATATCATCCAGGGCAACCTCAAACACTGACGCCAGTACAACCAGATTATCGATTGCCGGCAAAGCCATTCCGGCATCCCCGGAACAGAGGAAAATCCTCTACTCGGACGCCTGGCCAAAATAACGCCGACTGCCATACAGCACACTGCCCACAGGATGCCGGGTACGTAGCCGGCCAGGAATAAGGCGGCTACCGATGTACCCCCGGAAGCCAGGGAATAGGTAATCAAAGCGTTGGAAGGGGGGATCAGCAGCCCGGAAGGCGCGGAAGCGCCGTTAGTAGCCGCACACAGCCCGGTATCATACCCCTGCTGCTCTTCC
>CANODN010000016.1 GCA_947564765.1 uncultured Roseburia sp.
ACAAAGGACATACAGAACAGGTATCATGAAGCTCCACTCCACAGTTCACACAATATTACTGTTAAAAGACATAATTTGATCCAGAAGCTTTTCGGAGCAGCGTCCTAAAATAATGACGCCTTGAGAGTTGGAGATGTCCTTTAAAACGCCGTTTCCGGGTTTCGCATCTTTGGAATATGCCTGAGAATTCTTTTCTTCCGCATAAATCACATGGTCGATCACAGTATGATTTTCAAAAAGAGAGAGCTCCAGGTTCCGGAACAGTTCGTAAAAAAAAGGATCATCTTTAAGGTCTTTGATACGTGCCAGCACAATGCTGACATGGCGGTTTGGTTTTGCATCGTTTGAACTGTTTTTGAGTTTTCTGGCATTTTCATTTGGCTGGTATCCGATTTCTCTGGCTGCGTCAAATATTTTGTCACGGACTTCTTTGGAGGCGCAGGTGGAAGAGACGTTGTTTAGGACTCTGGATACGGTGGAGGGGGATACGCCGGTCATTTGGGCGATTTTTTTCAAAGACATGGGGGAGCTCCTTTCGCGTTTGGGGGTGTTGGGGGTGGCCGTCAGAGGGTGTGTATAGCAGAGGACAGTTGCTGCTGTTGCTGTGTTTGGGGATTAAGAGATTCTAAGTGATTCCCCAAAAAGGGTGTTGGGCGTGAACGAAACCACCGCAAAAGCACAATCCTTTGTGCTTGCGGTTTCCTCAGGCATCCATGCCTGAGGATTTCTGGCTGTGTGGAATCACAAAGAATCTCTAAATCCCCGGCACAATGCTGCATCCCCAACCGCCCTCTGCCATACACACCCTCCGACTACACGACGGCAACGGTCGTCAAAACCTGCTTTCATCTGTATACTCGGCTGCTGTCTGATGGGAGATTAGCCAAGGCATCACCGCTATAATCTGTTTTTGGCGCAAACGTTTGCATGATAAACAGTTGACAAAAGAACCTGTCCTCGTCTATTATTCACTATAACAAAGCTATAATACAGCAGTTTAGAAGAGAAATCAATAAAAACAAATAACGCAAACGTTTGCGTATAGAAAAACAAGAAAATCTTTTTCAAGGATTTCTGTATCCTATACGGCAAAAGAAAGGAAGTCAATATGAAGAAAAAGAATTTTATCCGTAAAACAATCAGCTTCACTCTGGCAGCAGCATGCATGGTTTTTACATTTACAGGCTGTGGAGACAAAAAAGAAGATGGAACGCTTACTTTTACCAACGTTTCCTACGATCCTACCCGTGAATTTTATGCGGCGTATAATGAACTTTTTGCAGAGCATTACAAAGAAGAAACCGGCAAAGAGATCGAGCTGGTGCAGTCCCACGGAGGTTCTGGTTCCCAGGCGCGTTCCGTTATCGAAGGAAACGATGCAGACGTCGTAACGCTGGCGCTTGCTCATGATATTACGGCGATTGAAGAGGCCGGGTTAATTGAAGAAGGCTGGATAGATGAGTTTGACAAAAACAGCTCGCCTTATACATCAACCATTGTTTTCCTGGTACATAGCGGAAACGAAAAGGGCATTAATGACTGGGATGATCTGACCAAAGAAGGTGTGGAGATCATTACGCCGGACCCGAAATCCTCTGGCGGAGCCTGCTGGAATTTCCTTGCCGCATGGCAGTATGCAAAAGAGAAATTCGGCGGCGATGAAACACAGATGAAGGATTTTGTGGCGCAGATTTATGATAATGTACTGGTTATGGATTCCGGGGCAAGAGGAGCGACAACGACTTTTGTGGAAAACGGACAGGGCGATGTGTTAATCGCATGGGAAAATGAGGCATTGCTGACCCTGGAAGAGTATCCGGGTGAATATGAGCTGGTGACGCCAAGCATCAGTATTCTGGCAGAGCCTTCCGTAGCGATTGTAGACGAAAATGCAGATAAAAACGGCACCCAGGAAATTGCAAAGGATTATCTGGAGTATTTATATACAGAAGACGCGCAAAGACTGGCAGGGGAAAATTTCTATCGTCCGTCGGATGAAACAATTTTAAATGAATTTGCAGACACCTTTGATTTGTCCGTAAATTTGTGTACGATTGACGATTTTGGAGGCTGGGATCAGGCATATCAGGATTTCTTTGCTGATGATGCGATCTTTGATGAGATTTACAGCAAGTAGGAGGCAGTACCATTGAAAAAGAAATCCATTATTCCGGGATTTGGACTCAGCATGGGAATTACGGTTGCCATGCTGTCTCTGATTATTTTAATTCCTCTGGCATCTGTACTGGCGTATTCCTTTCGCCTGTCAGGAGGAGAGTTTCTTGATTTGATGACAAGACCAAATGTGGTGCAGTCCTTTGTTACCAGCATCGGATGCGCATTGGCTGCAGCTGTGATTAACTGTGTTTTTGGCGTGATTCTTGCATGGGTGCTGGTACGGTATGATTTTCCCGGCAAGCGGTTAATGGACGGTATGATCGAGCTGCCCTTTGCTCTGCCGACAGCAGTTGCCGGTATTACATTGACGAAAATGTATTCCGATACCGGATTTTTGGGAAGAGCTTTTGAGAAGATCGGAATTGAAATCGCTTATACCAAAATCGGTATTGTGATTGCCATGATTTTTATCGGAATCCCTTTTGTAGTCCGGGCAATTCAGCCGGTACTGGAAAAGCTTTCCCCTTCTTATGAGGAGGCGGCTTTGATGTTGGGAGCTTCAAGGCTTACGGTTTTCTGGAAAATTATTTTTCCGGAGATTCGGCCGGCCCTTTTAACCGGATTCGGTCTGGCGCTTGCAAGGGGAATCGGAGAATACGGCAGTGTCATTTACATATCGGGCAACAGTGAAAAGAACGGAACACAGGTAGTATCTTACATTATTATGCAAAAGCTGAATTCCGGCAACGTGGATTACGAGGGAGCTGCGGCGATTGCCCTTGTGCTTTTGATTATTTCGTTTTTGATGCTGTTTTTGATCAATATCATTCAGCATATTGCAAGCCGCCGGACAAATGCATAGGAGGAGATTATGAAACAAAACAGTCAAAAAATTGTACAATGGATCTTAATTGGAATCAGTGTTATCTTCTTTTTGCTGATGCTGGTTCTGCCGCTGTTTGAAGTCATTTACCGTGCATTAAAAGACGGACTGGAATCTTATGGAAGGGCGCTTACCGCATCCAATACCTTATCCGCGCTGAAGGTGACGCTGATTGCCACAGTCATTGCGGTTATTGTAAATACAATCTTCGGCGTAATAGCATCCTGGCTTGTAACGAAGTTTGATTTCCGGGGAAAAAATGTGCTCTCGACCTTGATTGACATCCCTTTTTCCATTTCTCCGGTTATCGCAGGACTTGCCTATATTATGACGTTTGGCCGTACCGGCTGGGCAAAGCCGTTGATTGACGGAATCAACGATGCGCTGGGGACCGATATCGCTCTTGTATTTTCCGTTCCGGCAGTTGTGCTGGCTACGATTTTTGTTACCTTTCCTTTTATCTCCAGAGAAATCATTCCCGTTTTGTATGCAGAGGGAAGGGATGAAGAAGAGGCCGCTGCCATGATGGGCGCCTCCGGATTTACGATTTTCCGGAAAATTACATTTCCTCATATTAAGTGGGGACTGCTTTACGGCATTATTCTCTGTGCAGCGAGAGCCTTTGGAGAATTCGGCGCAGTTTATGCAGTGTCGAAGGCAAGAGGCAAGACATTTACCCTTCCTTTGGAAATCGACGCCCTTTATATGGCGGGAAGCGCCGATTCCATTACACAGGCCTTTGCCGTTTCCTCCCTATTGGTTGGAATGGCGCTTGTCATGCTGATTTTAAAAAGCATTGTGGAATACCGGGGCAAAATGAAAGACAAAGAATAAGATTGAGACATCCGAAAGACTTGATATGAGAAAAATGGAGGATTACCATGTATGTAGAAATGAAGGATATATGCAAAAAATTCGGAGATTACGAGGCGGCAAAAAATATTAACTTCGGAATCGAACAAGGAAAACTGGTAGCGCTTTTAGGTCCCAGCGGAAGCGGTAAGACGACGATTCTTCGGATGCTTGCCGGATTGGAGCAGCAGGATAGCGGAGATGTTATGATTGAAGGAAAAGTAGTCAATGACGTTCCTGCCAGCGAGAGAGGCATCGGATTCGTGTTTCAGAATTATGCATTGTTCCGTTATATGACGGTGTACGATAATATTGCCTTTGGGCTGAAGGTTCAGAAGGCGGATAAACAGAAAATCCATGAACGGGTGATGGAAATGATTTCCCTGATCGGGCTGGAAGGATTGGAAAAACGGTATCCCAATCAGTTATCCGGCGGACAGCGCCAGAGAGTTGCTTTTGCCAGAGCCATTGCGCCCAATCCGCAGCTTTTGCTTTTGGATGAACCTTTTGCCGCCATTGACGCAAAGGTCCGTAAGGATCTGCGGAAGTGGTTAAAGGAAATGATTCAGAAGGTGGGCATTACCAGTATTTTTGTTACCCATGACCAGGAAGAGGCCGTTGAGGTGGCAGACGATATTATCATTATCAATGAAGGCAGATTAGAGCAAATGGGAAGTCCCATTTCCATTTATAAAAATCCGAAAACGCCTTTTGTGGCACAGTTTATCGGAACATCTGCGATTCTGGAAAATCTGAAAGGGTTCAAAGGGTACGATGCCGTTCCGGAAGGCAAAAAAGTCATTGTCCGTCCGGAGTTTGTGGAGGCTTTTAAGAGCGATAACAAAAAGTTTGCAGGCATGATGAACGCAGTGGAAGAAGGCACCATTGAAAGTGTGGTATTCCGGGGAAGTTATCTGGAACTGACACTGGAAGTAAACGGCATCCGCCTGACAACGAACCGTTCCTTGGAACGGCGCCATGTGGACATCGGAGAAAAAATGTGTGTGCTTTTGTACCGTGTGTATCTCTTTGATGACGAGGGTGCGGAAATTCGCAAAAATCAGCTTTTGAAGGGAATTGATATTGAAGCATTATAAACAGTAAAAAATCCAGCCTGCCGGAGTTTATATTCGGCAAAAGGCTGGATTTTTTGTTGCCATGCATCCGAAAGAAGCCCGTAAATCGCAGTGATTTAATAGCCAAGCTCTTCGCCCACCAGCAGCACCTTAATCCGGTCCGGCGTTTTGCTGTGTCGGGTGATGACAATCTGATTGCAGATGCAGCTTTCCGACAGACAGTCTGCGCATACGCCGGTTGCCGCGCATGGGGTATTGATATTCAGGCGCAGGCAGTTTGGAGGCGTTGCCGTATTGCGGACACGGCGAATGGCGTCTTCTACGGCAGGAACGACTTTATTCATTCCCACAATGAGGATTACCTGCGTCGGTCCGTAGATCAGCGCTGCAACCCGGTTGCCGTTTCCGTCGATATTCACAAGCTGTCCGTCTAAGGTAATGGCGTTTGTGCTCATAAAATAGGTATCTGCGCCAAAGGCATTTAAGTAAACCTGCCGGATTTCTTCCGGTGATTTGGCAAGGCTGCGGTCCAGTAACTGAATATCGGTTCTTGCCTTTAAAGCATCCATAACGCCGGATTCTGACAGGGACATGGAGCCGCCGAAGGCAACTGTGGTATCTGCCGCAGTCAGAGACATGGCGGTTTCTACGGCATCCTGCTTTGTGGGGCAGTAATAGCCTTTCATCTGACGTTTTGCTAATTGTTTGATCATGGTTTCTGCTTGTTTTTCATAAAAAGTCTGTTTTGGACTCATTTGATTTTCCTCCTGTTCTTCCTTTGACAAAATAGGCACTTGCGTGATTTCTTCAGGACAGGTTAAAATATAGGCAGATTCATCCGAAAGAAATACACGGCTGTTTTCTGATATGTTTTTTTATTATAACATAATTTTTATCGGATAACAGAAATAGAAAAGAAAAAGACGAAAATATCTGAGAGCATTTTTAACAGCGGAAGCCATTATGAATACAGGAGGTTTTGAGACAATGGTATTAGAAAACAAAACAAAGGAAACAAATATCGATCAGACAGTGTCGCAGCCGGAAACCGTTTATGTGAATTTTTATGGACCAGGGGAGCGTTCCGTTTCCTTTAACGAGCACTGGCGGTTTTATCTGGGAGAATTAAACGGAGCACAGGCCTCGGCCTATAACGATGCTTCCTGGAAAAATGTAGATCTTCCCCACGATTACAGTATTGACCAGGGATTTTCTACAGCGGCCCCGGCTGAGCAGGAGAGCGGCTATGTATTGGGTGGCACCGGCTGGTACCGGAAAACCTTTCGGCTTTCTTCCGATCTGGCAGATAAAGTAGTCAGTGTGGAGTTTGACGGCGTTTATATGAATGCCGCCGTTTATTTAAACGGCGTGCAGCTGGGAACTCATCCCTATGGCTATACGCCCTTTTCCTTTGTTCTGCCGAAGGAAAACCTGAATTTCGGCGACAGGGAAAATGTATTGGCAGTCAAGGTGGAGCATAAGCAGCCTTCCAGCCGCTGGTATTCGGGAAGCGGCATTTACCGTGATGTGAAATTGACGGTTACGGACCCGGTCCATGTATCTTATTGCGGAACGACGGTAACGACGCCGGATATTGCAGAGGGAATCGGTACGGTCAATGTCGTTACTTCCGTAAAAAATGAAAGCGGTACGGCAAAACGGGTTTCTGTCCGCCAGACTGTTTATGAAAAGGGCAAAGCAGATGCGGCAGTGACAGGAGAAAAAACAGCAGTGCAGTCTGTTGCAGCAGGAGCCTGGAGCAAAATTGCATCGGCTGTTATGGTTGCAAATCCAAAGCTCTGGTCTGTGGATACGCCGAATCTGTATATAGTACGCACAGAAGTATTTGCAGATGATACTGTGGTAGATACCTATGATTCCGAGTTTGGATTCCGTTGGGTAAATTTTACAAAGGACAACGGATTTTTCTTAAACGGAAAAAATATGAAATTAAAGGGTGTGTCCATGCACCACGACCAGGGAGGGCTGGGTTCCGAAGCATGGCGCCGCGCAATCGAGCGTCAGGTGGAAAAGCTGCAGCAAATGGGCATCAATGCGATTCGTGTCACACACAATCCGGCGTCTCAGGTATTGATTGATCTCTGCAATGAAAGAGGCGTTCTTCTGGTGGAAGAAGCTTTTGACTGCTGGCTCTCCGGAAAGGCCGGAAATACAGAAGACTATGGAAAATGGTTTGAGCAGGCAATTGAAACAGGCAACAGGATTGTCGGAGGCGCAGAAGGCGAGCAGTGGGCGGAATTTGATTTGAAGGCCATGGTAAAGCGGGGGAAAAATGCACCTTCGATTATCATGTGGAGCCTTGGAAACGAAGTGTTCCAGCAGTTGATTGACAGCAGCATGAACCACCGTTTTCCGGAAACGGCAAAACAATTGATTACCTGGGTAGGAGAAGAGGATGCAACCCGTTTTGTTACTTTTGGAGACAATCAGGTAAAAGGCGATGTCTGGGCTGATAATGCGCAGGTAAAAACGGCACTGGAATTTGCCAGGGCAAATGAATACGGCGTTCCCGGCGGACTGGTGGGATTTAATTACGGAAACGCTGGACAGATCAGCAGCGGACACAGCAGAGATTGGCTGGTTTATGGCTCCGAAACGGCATCAGCCGTCAATAGCCGCGGCGTTTACGACAGGAAAAACAGCAACAGTGACGGAAATACAGGAGATCGGAGACTGACTTCTTATGATAAAAGCGCCGTAGCCTGGGGGCATACGGCAGGGGACGGTCTTTGGATTACGATGCGGCAGGCATTTAATGCAGGCGAGTTTGTATGGACAGGATTTGATTATATTGGTGAACCGACGCCGTATAACTGGCAGGGAACCGGAGCAAACGGCACATGGCCGAATATTGCGAAGAATTCTTACTTTGGAATAATTGATACGGCAGGTTTTCCAAAGGACAGCTTTTATCTGTATCAGAGCCAGTGGAACGATAAGCTGCATACGCTTCACGTGCTGCCGGTATGGAATCGGGATGAAATTATGATAGACAGCAGCGGAAAAGCGGAGGTTGTTGTTTACAGTGACGCTCCGGTGATTAAGCTTTATTTAAACGGAGCGGAAATAGGTACTGCAACGGCAGAGCATACCGATACGCCCACCGGAGGCTATCAGAATTATACAACAGGGACCGGATGCTTTGATACGGAAAAAGCAAGGGGCAGCAGTTTTACATCCTTGTTTGCAACATTTCAGGTGCTGTATGAAGAAGGAAAGCTGGAAGCAAAGGCGTTTGACGAAGAAGGAAATGAGATTACCGATACAGACGGACGCAGTTTTGTGGAAACAACGAAAAGTGCGGCAAAGCTTACGGCAGAGGCAGACCGCGGGGCGATTACGGCAGACGGCAGAGATTTAAGCTATATTACCATTGATGTAACGGACAAAGACGGAAAATTTGTCAATGGGGCAGAGCCGGAGATTGCAGTGTCCGTAGAGGGCGCCGGCGTACTTTTGGCTTTGGATAACGGTGTGCAGAACGATGTAACGCCCCATGGCAAACCATATCGAAAAGCCGGAAAAGGCAAGCTTCTGGCAATCGTGCAGTCAACGAAAACGCCGGGCAGCTTTACCGTGACGGCAAAAGCGGAGGGGTGCGCTTCTGCTTCTGTAACAGTGCAGACAACAGAAAAAAGTTTATCTCCTGTGACAAAGCGTGTTGTAAGCTATGAAATTTCCAGGCAGTACTATGTAAAAAAGGGTACGAATCCCACCTTGCCGGATTTGGTAAAAGTAAATTATACAGACGGCAGTTGGGAAACAAAAGCAGTGACCTGGGATGCCCTGCCGGAAACGTCGGAGACGGTTTATGCCGTATATGGTACGGCAGCAGACGTGAATCTGCGGATTTCGGTTTATATTACCGTCATCGGAGAGATAGCAGCGATTTTGAATTATTCTGCGGCAGTCGGAAAAGATTCCGGGCTTTCCCTTCCCACAGCGCGCCCGGCAGTTATGGCAGACGGCGCCATTCATCCGGCGGAAATTCCGGTTACATGGAAGGTTCCGGCGGATGTGACAAGTACGGCAGGTATAAAAGAAATCAAAGGAACGGCAGATGTATTTGGCGAAAGCTTTGAGGTGACGGCTTTCATACGTGTGACGGCGGGCAGTTATACAGACGGTGACGAGGCGCTTCCAAATGTGCCGGAAATGTATGTGAATGGCGTTTCCAGCAAGGAAAGCGGCAGTGTGGCGGAAGTTTTAGCGAAACTTCAGGGTGATAAAGCCTCGAAAACAGACGCTGCATGGAGCGGGCAGGGAACACTGGATTTCCGACTGGATACGGCGATTGAATTAAAGGATATTACGCTATATTTGAAGGATGCGGCGCCGACAGCCGATGCGATGCAGATTTATTCTTCCGATGACAACGGCGCAAGCTGGAAACAGGCAGACTGCAAGATCAGTAATAAACGAAAAGACGGTATAACGGTTCGCACGTTTACACCGAACGATACCGTTTCGGAGACGTATTTCCGTGTGGAATTTACGGAAATGACAACTCTTCTGGACATGGAAATGAATACAAGGATTCCTGTATTTTCAGTGGGAGAAGATGCGGAGCTTTCTTATTTGAAAGCGGGCGGACATATTGCAGATGCGGCAGCGCTTGCCAGGGGCTGGTTCGGCGTGGAGGAGGAAAGTCTTGGTGCAGCCGATATTAAAGCAGTTGGAAAAGACAATGCAAGCGTTACCATTCTTCCCAAAGATGCGGAGAATATTGTAAGAATTTTGTTGGAATCGGAAGATCACAGCAAGAGGAACACATACAAGGTTATGTTTGGTAAAGATAAGAAAAATTGACATTGTGGAAGAGTAATGATATGCTTAGAAAGTTAATTGACTTAACAAATCGAGGGAGATACATATGCAAAATTACAGTAGATATGCCAGTATGAATCAGGAAAGGCAACAGCAGATCAACCGCTCCTTAGTCATCAATCTTCTGCGTCAGGAAAAGCTGTGTTCCAGAGCAGATCTGGCCAAACTGTCGGGACTGAAACGAGCCACGATTACAAATATCATCAATGAATTTATGGAATATGACTTAGTCGTCGAGGAAGGAATTTTGGATGGTGCGAAAGGGCGGCGTTCCATCGGTATCCGGATCAATGGCCAGAAATACCGGACGATTGGCGTCATGATTACAAGACAGTATTACAGCATCGGAATGCTGGGGCTTTCCGGTGAGGTTTATAAAACCAGGACATATCAGATCGAACAGGGCAGAAAGCCGGACAGAGTCATTGAAGAAATGAAAAACAGCATTCAGAGGATGATAAGCGAAGAGCAGGGCAGTCAGGTTCTTGCTATGGGGATTGCAGTTCCCGGACCTTATGAACGCTGCGGAGATAAAATGATATTTGTAACGAATCTGGAGGGCTGGGACGGTATCGAGATTGCGATGTATATGAAACGGGATTTTGATATTCCTGTTTTTGTGGAAAATGATGCGAATGCCGGCGCATGTGCTCAGCTCTGGTTCCGGAAAGGACAGCTGGGACAGCAGAATCTCGTATATGTAGTAGCCGGACAGGGAATCGGCTGCGGAATTATTTTAAGCGGTGAGCTTCAAAAAGGAAGTATCGGTATATCGGGGGAGATCGGACATACCTCCATTGATTATCAGGGACCGGAATGCGAGTGCGGAAACAGAGGATGCCTGGAAAAATATTGTTCCAGCATTGCAATTATGAATTATGTCAGAGAACGTCTGAAAAAAGGGGAAAGCTCCATGCTGAATATGGATTCTGATTTTTCGGATTTTAAAGAAGCGGTCAGAGCAGGGGATACTCTGGCGAAGGAAGAATACCGCAAGGCCTGTGAGTTTCTGGCAGTGGGCGTTGTCAATCTGATTAATCAGATCAATCCAGGTACGGTGGTGATCGGAGATGTTCTGACAGAGGTAGAGCCGGAAATGCTCCTTGAGGTAGTCAGGGAACGGATTAAAAAGACGGTTCGGCCGATGATCTGGAGATATCTTACGATAGAATTAAATCAATTGGAATATAATCCGATTATGATTGGCGCAGGCGTAATAGCGGCACAGGAAGTGTTTGAAAATCCCATCAGTTATATGGAAAAATAATAGGAGAGTGTATACCCGGTTTTTTGGAAAAAGGAAGACCGGGTGTTTTTTTGTGCAAATTAACCAAAAAAGGTTTTTGGGATTGACAGATCATGGACAACATGATAGCATTCTCTTATAAAGTTAAATGAATTAACAAATACACTAAATAAACTGATAAAATCAATAGACAAAAAACAGTGCTGTTTGTAAATTCAGTGAGGGCGTGTTTTGAGAATTTTCGATACGGGAAATTCCAAAAGGGTATCAGAAAAACGGAGGACAGGGTTATGTTAAAAAAATGGAAACAAAAGATCAGGAGGCTGCTTAGTCTTGCGCTGACGGGAGCATTGGTTTTGGGCACAGCACCGGTGGCAGTATCGGCTGCATCAGGAATCGAAGCAGAAGACGGTGCACCGCAGGATGTCTATGGAAGTGTAACGGAAGCGCCGGATATTGTAAATCTGACAGTAAACGGAGAGGGTGACTGGGTGCATTTTAACAGCCGTCAAACTGACGCATGGGAACGGAAAAATATCAAAACACCTTTGATTCAGGAGGCAGTGCTGTTAGGCGAGCCGGAAAATCTGGCAACGGATACCAAATCTAATTTTGTATACAGTGACGGAACGAATCAGGAAAATTCCGCTGCAAATAATCATATTGGTCTGATTTTATATGGCCAGGGCAATGGTCTGCGCTTTGAAGTGCCGGGCAGTCCGGAGGAACAGATTTTAAGGCTTTACATTGGTTCGTGGGCATCGGAAGTGGAAGTTACGCTGTCAGTCAATGAAGAGATTGTTTATACGGAGACTTATGGAAAAAGTGAAACAACTTCGGGTGCAGAGAATTTTGAACATGAAATTCATTACAAGACACCATCGGCGCAGGATAAAGTATCTGTTCAGGTGAAGATGACAAAGCTGTATGACCAGAGTTGGGGAAATATTAATCTGCAGGCAATTGCGTTGGCGAAGTCCGGTGAAAATCCGGAGTCAGGGATAACGGTATCTGTACTGGAAAATAAACCGGAAATTTCTCTTTCGGAGGAGGGAAATGTAGACTGGATGTACTTTAACAGTACGGAACTAATCAATTATGAGTATAAAAATATACCGGATTCTTATCTTGGAAATGTTACGGCATTTGTAGAGGCGAGCGGACTGACAGGAGACCGGTTTGTATCATTTCAGTATCAGGATGGAACATTAAAAGAATCAAATGCGGATAGCTATCTGTCAGAAAAAAGAGGAATTATTTTCAACCATGCGAACAATGGAATGAGCTTTGATGTGAAAGGCTGCACGCACGACAGGACGCTGAGGGTATATATGGGTGCTTATGCGGCAACGGTGGAAGTGAGTATTTATCTGAATGATCAAGAAGCGCCGCTGGACAGTGCAGAATACACCAGTACTGCATCAGAGGCACGTATGGCGGAAATTCGGCTGCGGACGGCATATCCGGAGGATGTGATTCATGTACATATTACAGTAAAAGCAGTAACAGATGCTGCATATGGAAGTGCAAGCGTACATGCCGTGACATTGTATGATGAAAATCCGCCTGAAATAGAAAAGCCGGATTATTCCCAGGAAGTACTGGGAGACGAAACCGGAACGATTCAGGTCGATCATGCCAAAGGAAAAATAAACTCCCTGCAGTTTAAGGAAACAGACGGAAACTGGCTGGAAGTTCCGTTTCAGAAAAACGGCGCTTACGCGGGACCGGCCTGGAAAATTAATGGAGCAGTACTTAGAGTTGTTCGAGAAGAAGATGATCCGCATACTTATACAGCCCAGAAAAACGGTATTACTTATAAACTGCATTATGGAATCTCTGCAGACGGGATTCTGACGGTAACGGCATCTGTGGAAAACAATACGGATGAAGTGTTTGAACCGGATCAGGCAAGTATTGTACTGGGATTAAATACCTATATGGAAGATACTTATGACAGCTATAAAGGGTTGTTTTTCCCGACGCTTCTACGCTGTGAAAAGACACATCTCTGGGGATATATGGAGAGTCCGGGCAAAAAAGTGGTTTCTCTGGCAGTGGATGCGCCGGTATCATCGTATCATCTGGAATACCAGAGCGGACAGCACAGGATCTATACGGCAATACTGGATATGATGCAGAGAGACGAGACGCTTCCGGAACGTCATCCGAGAAATAATTACGCATTAAAAGCAGGTGAGTCCAGAAACTGGAATATTAAAATGAAGGTTTCAAAGGATGTAGACAGTGTGAAAGAAGATATAGAGAAAATGCTGCAGGCACCAGTCATCGATGCAGACCGCTATACGATTGGAGCAGGCGAGACGTCAAATATTACGGTTTATGCTGCAGATACACCGGAACCAATGGAAGTGACTGCACCAAACGGAAAAGTCAGTGAACTGGAATTGACGAAAGTAAAAGACGGTGTATATACGGCTTCTCTTACACCGGATGATATCGGTGTTTACAAGTTGATTGTCCGTGCAGGAGATTACCAGTCGGAGGCAATGATTACACTGCGTCAGACCTGGAAATGGTATATGCAGAAGGCAAAGGAAGCGGCAATCAGCCATCCGGCTAAAGGCGCTGACTGTGCGGAGTCCTGGTATAATCTTTATACGGCTTATCTGGGAGAAAAATATTTTCCGGATGAAGAGCAGAGACGGATTATTGACAATAAGTTTGAAGAAATTTATGAGAGGGTAATCCGTTACGATGAAAACGGCGTACCGGAAAGGAACCCAAACAGGATACAAAATCACAGTACGACACTTGGAATCCTGGTGGATAAATATGAAGCACAGAAAGATACAAAGGATCTGATTTTGGCTGCTAAGATTGCAGATTATTTGATTAGCCGGCAGAATGCATCAACTGGAGCTTATATGGGACCGAGTGGAGATTATACATCGGTTATCTATCCGGCAAAATCAATAATGGAGCTGATGAAGCAGGAAGCGAAACTGATCGAAGCACAGGATACATCCTACGACTGGAGTGCATGCTACAGCAAGCAATACGATTCAGTGAAACGGGCAATGGATAATCTTGTAGAGTTGAAAGGGGATCTGCATACAGAGGGACAGCTTACTTTTGAAGACGGTGCATTCTCATGTTCGGCGACACAGCTTTCCGAATTTGCCTTGATGCACAAAGAAGGAAGCGCAGAGCGCGAAAAGTATATGCAGAGTACACTGGATTATTTAAATAAGCATCAGGCGTTGGAGCAGGAAATTATACCGGATTCCAGAATTAACGGAGGTTCCCTGCGGTTTTGGGAGGCGCAGTACGACGTACTTTTGACTGCCAGCCCCAATAATATGATGAATTCTCCCCATGGATGGACAGCATGGAGTATTTATGCGATGTTTAATATGTATCAGTTGACAGGGGATGAATATTATCTGAGAAAAGGAATGAATTCCATTGGAAGCTGTGCGCAGCTTATGGATTTTAACGGAAATTTAAACTGGGCATTCATTGCAGATCCGTATATCAAAGGCAGTCTGTTTGTTCAAAAAGAAAATGACACCAGTGAGTACGGAGAAGGAACAAGACAGAACGTAACGTTAGGCGAAAGCTATGTGGATATGATCAGTGACTGGTGGCGTACACCGCCGGATACAAGTGTAGGCGGATATTACGGACAGGGCGGAGCCTGTGACAATGATGTGCATGAGATTTTCAAGGCCATGGAAGAAACTGTTTTGACGAAGGCTTATGTGATTGAGCAGGAGGACGGCACATTTATGTCCTATAACTGTGCAGCTTCAAAGGATAAAAATGACAAGCTTATCATTCACACAGCAGACGGAGAATTGATTGATGAAGTCAGCTTGAACCTGAATAAGGAAAGCACATATGAAATTTATTTTGCAAATACGCAAAAGACCGTATGCGGAACGGCCGGTGCCGGTATGGCTGTTGCAAAGGAAAGTGATGTATCAGCAGAAAAAGTAACAAAAATTGAAGTAACAGCAGAAAAAACGAAGCTTACACCAGGGGAAAAGACAATGGCGGTAGCAGCAGTGACGCCACAGACAGCAGCTAATACAGAGGTGGTATGGTCCTCTTCCAATGAAGATGCTGCAACGGTGGACGGCAGAGGAGAAATTACGGCGGTCGCAGAGGGCGAGGCAGATATTATTGCAACGGCGGCAGACGGCAGTGACGTACAGGGCAGCATTCATATTGAGGTAGTAAACGGCGAGGAGCAGAATCCGGGAAAAGTAACGGGTATCAAAGTAACAGCAGAAAAAACAAAGCTTACACCGGGGGAAAAGACCATGGCGGAAGCGGCAGTGACGCCGCAGACAGCAGCCAATACAGAGGTGGTATGGTCCTCTTCCAATGAAGATGCTGCAACAGTGGATGGCAGAGGAGAAATTACGGCGGTCGCAGAAGGCGAGGCAGATATTATTGCAACGGCAACAGACGGCAGTGATGTACAGGGCAGCGTTCATATTGAGGTAGTAAACAGCGGGGAGCAGAATCCGGAAGATCCTTCCGAGGAACGGGAAAAACTGGAATCCGAAGTACAGAAGCTGGAAAAGGAGTATGCAGATCTGTCCAAATATACAGGCGCAAGCGCAGAGGCATTCAAAAAAGCGTTGGAAGCGGCAAACGCAGTTCTTTCCAATCCGAATGCCACAAAGGCAGAAATTGACGAAGCTTTACGGGAGCTTACAAAAGCAGCGAACGCGTTGAGCTTAAATGATACCGGAGATAAAAAACCGCAGCTTCCGAAGGTTGGAGAAACATTTGCAGAAGGCATTCTGCAGTATCAGGTGACCAGATCAGATGCGGCAAACGGCACAGTGAAGGTGGTAAAACTTCTGAAAAAGAGCAAGAAAGTAGTTATCCCAGCTTCCGTATCAAAAAACAGTTATACCTTTAAGGTAACAGAAGTAGATAAAGAAGTGTTCCAGAAAAACAACCAGCTGAAGGAAGTCGTATTCGGCGCAAACATTGCGGTCATCGGTGCAAAGAGCTTCTTCAAATGCAAGAGACTCAAAAAGATTACCTTTGAAGGAACAAAGGCTCCGAAAGCTGGCAGCAAGGCATTTAACGGAATCAAGAAGACGGCAAAGGTTATGGTTCCGAAGAATGTCTCCAAAAAAGAATTGAAGAAATTCAAAAAGACGGTGAAGAGCGCCGGCAAGAAGGTTTCTGTAAAGAAACAGAAGAAATAATTAACACAGCTTTTTCATTTTCATTCTTAATCTCTTATTTAAGTGAAATAACTATAAAAAACAAACGGACTGTCCATTTCGATTATCTGCCAAAGGGCATCAGCGTAACCATGTAAATCAT
>CANODN010000017.1 GCA_947564765.1 uncultured Roseburia sp.
CCGTAGGTGAGGATGGAGCAACCCATCAGTGCAACGAAGATATTGCCCTGATGCGCACGATCCCGGGAATGGTAATCATTAATCCCGCGGATGACGTGGAGGCGAGAGCGGCCGTGAAAGCGGCGGCGGAGTATGTAGGCCCTGTGTATCTGCGCTTCGGCAGAATGGCGGTTCCCGTATTTAACGATGAGGCGACCTACAAATTTGAGATCGGCAAGGGAATTGTGCTGAGAGAAGGTACAGATGTGACCGTCGTAGCAACGGGGCTTTGTGTCAACAGCGCTTTGGAAGCAGCGGAGAAGCTGGCGGCCGACGGAATTTCTGCAGAGGTTATCAATATCCATACCATCAAGCCTCTGGATGAGGAACTGGTTCTGGCATCGGCAAAGAAGACCGGAAAGGTTGTTACGGTGGAGGAGCATTCCGTGATCGGCGGTCTGGGCAGCGCAGTCTGCGATGTCTTGAGCGAGAAGCAGCCCACGCCGGTGAAGAAGCTGGGCGTGAATGATACGTACTGTGAGTCCGGTCCGGCGGCGAAGCTGATCGAGAAGTACCGCCTGGACGGCGTTGGCGTATACGAGCAGATCAAAGAGTGGATGTAAGAAAAATTCGATCATATTAAACGACGTATATATCGGAGACAACACACATATAGAGAATTGTATCGTAGAAAGCCGCAATACACTGCGGGCCAATACTTACTATTGCGGTGACGAAGCCGTAAAAGTTGTCTGCGAGGACAATGCAAGATACGTTATGTAATCAAAAGTAACGATTCAGCCGCAGGCTTTATTGTTACAACTAAAATACAAAAAAGAAAAAGAGAAAGGAGAAGGAGGCATAGGAGTATGCAGATTACTGATGTAAGAATTCGAAAAGTTGACAAAGAGGGCAAGATGAAGGCCGTCGTATCAATTACAATTGATGAAGAATTTGTGGTACATGATATTAAAGTGATTGAAGGCGAGAGGGGATTGTTTATTGCAATGCCAAGCCGGAAAGCTGCTGATGGGGAGTATCGTGATGTGGCGCATCCGATTAATTCAGATACCAGAGAGAAGATTCAAAATTTGATCTTGGAGAAGTATCAGGCAGAAATTATGACTATGGGTGAATAAAATAAGGGTCCCTTCGCCTAAGAGCGAGGGGATCTTCGTTTGTATAAAGATTTTTCGGCAGAAGTTGAAAAATCTTTTTTTTTACGTTAGAATAAAATCCGGCTTTTATAAGGAGTGTATGATGCTAGAAAAATTACGAAAACTGATTTTTAAGAAAGATTCCATGGAGGATGAAATTATGTATATCATAGCGGGCCTGGGCAATCCCGACAGGAGATACGAAAATACACGTCATAATGTTGGATTTGATGTCATTGATGCACTGGCGGCGAAATATAATATCAGCATGAATGAGCGAAAACACAAAGCCATATGCGGCAGAGGGCTTGTGGCGGGTGTGCGAGTGCTTCTGGTAAAGCCCCAGACGTATATGAATTTAAGCGGAGAGAGTATTGCGGATATTCTGCATTTTTATAAACTGGACCCGGCAGAGGATCTGATTGTTATTTTTGATGATATCAGTTTGAAGCCCGGCAATATCCGAATCCGTACAAAAGGGAGTGCGGGAGGACACAACGGGATCAAAAGTATCATCGCCAGAACCGGCAGCAGTGAGTTTTCCAGAATCAAGGTCGGCGTGGGAGAAAAGCCGGAGGGTTGGGATCTGGCGGATCATGTGCTTGGACGCTTTTCAAAGGAAGAACGGGAATGTGTAGAGGAAGCCATAAAAGATGCCGTATCTGCGGCAGAATATATGGTTTGTGATGAAACAAATCGTGCCATGAATGAATTTAATGCAAAGAAACGGGAGTAATATGAGGGCATTTTTAGAACCGCTGCGTTCTATGGAAGAAATTACCAAATTAGAGGCGCAGCTTAGCAAAGAACCGGGAATCCGAATGATTTCCGGCTGTATTGATTCACAAAAACCACACCTGATCTATGGCGTGGGGAATAATTATAAATACAAGATTATCGTTACGTTCCATGAGCAGAGAGCCAGAGAGATTTATGAAGAATATCTTTTTTTTGATAAATCGGCAGTGTATTATCCGGCAAAGGATATTCTGTTTTATCAGTCGGATCTGCGGGGAAATGTACTGACAAGAGAACGGATCTTTGCACTGCGGCAGATTGCAGAGCAGAAGAAGGTTACGTTGATCACAACCTATGATGCATTGATGAACCGTATGCCGAATCCGCAGAAATTCATCCGGGCAGTGAAAACATATTGTGTAGGGGATGAAATTGATCTGGAGCAGTTTCGCAGGAAGCTGACAGACATGGGCTATGAATCTGCTTATCAGGTGGAAACGGCTGGGCAGTTTGCAATCCGGGGAGGTATTATAGATATTTTTCCGCTGACAGAAGAGAATCCTTATCGAATGGAGCTGTGGGGAGATGAGATTGATTCTCTGCGGAGCTTTGATGTGGAGAGCCAGCGTTCCATTGAAAATTTAGAGAGTGTGGAGATTTATCCCGCTGCAGAGCTGATTTTGACAAAGCAGGAAAAAGAGGCCGGTATAAAACGGATCAGAGAAGATGCAGACCGGTTGTACCGACAGTACCGCAAGGAAATGAAAACGGAAGAGGCTGCAAGGATCAAGCAGGCGTCGGGAGAGATATTAGAAGAGCTTCTGGAGGGGACGGGAATTGCCGGCGCAGACGCATATCTGCCCTATTTTGACCAGTCCTGTGTGTCTTTACTGGATTATTTTGATGTGGAAGACACCCTGGTTTTTCTGGATGAAGCAGGCCGGTGTGCAGAGCGGGGCCGTATGACGGAGCAGGAATTTTCCGAGAGTATGAAGCTGCGTCTGGAAAAGGGATATATTCTGCCGGGACAGATGGAAGCTCTGTTTACCTGCGGGGAGACGGCGGCAAAGCTTTGGAAGAGAAGGTGCGTATCTTTGGCAGCTCTTGAGTCAAAGGGAGGAGCGTTTGCACCGCTTTCTTATTATGGAATTTCCACCAGAAGTATTTCCGCTTATAACAACAGCTTTGAGCTTCTGGTAAAGGATTTAAAGCTCTATAAGAAAAAGCGCTATGGGGTAATCCTTTTATCCGGTTCCAGAACCAGAGCAAAACGTCTGGCAGAGGATCTCATGGAAGAAGGGTTAAACAGCTTTTATTCCGAAGATTACGATCATGTAGTGAAACCCGGCGAGATTATGACGATTTACGGCAAGGTAAAGAAAGGGTATGAATATCCCCTGCTTTCCTTTGCTGTCATTTCCGAAAGTGATATATTCGGTAAGGAAAAGAAGAAAAAGAAAAAGCGTAAGCTCTATGAGGGAGATAAGATTTCGGCGTTTTCCGAGTTGTCCATCGGGGATTATGTCGTACACGAAAATCACGGTCTTGGAATTTACCGGGGCATCGAAAAGATTGAAGTAGAGAAGACGGTAAAAGATTACATCCGGATTGAGTACGATAAGGGCAGCAGTCTTTATATTCTGGCAACACAGCTGGATATGATCCAGAAATACGCCGGCTCCGATGCAAAAAAACCAAAGCTGAACAAGCTGGGCGGACAGGAATGGCATAAGACGAAGAGCAGAGTGGAAGGGGCGGTAAAGGAAATTGCCGCGGACCTGGTGGCTCTGTATGCCAGACGGCAGCAGAACGAAGGCTATGTTTATGGGGCAGACACCGTCTGGCAGAAGGAATTTGAAGAAATGTTTCCTTTTGAGGAGACGGAGGATCAGGAAGCTGCGATTCTGGCAACAAAACGGGATATGGAGAGTAAAAAAATTATGGATCGCTTAATCTGCGGAGACGTGGGATACGGCAAAACGGAAATTGCGATCCGGGCGGCGTTTAAAGCCGTACAGGAGGGCAAGCAGGTGGTATATCTGGTGCCGACGACGATTCTTGCCCAGCAGCATTATAATACCTTTGTGCAGCGGATGAAGGATTTTCCCATTACCGTTGATCTGCTCTGCCGTTTTCGAAGTGCATCAGAGCAGAAAAAGACAGTGGCGGAAATCAAACGGGGCATGGTGGATATTGTAATCGGCACCCACAGAGTTCTTTCGAAGGATGTGGAATTTAAAGACCTGGGGCTTTTGATCATTGATGAAGAGCAGCGGTTTGGGGTAACCCATAAAGAAAAGATCAAACAGATGAAATATACGGTGGATGTTTTAACGCTGACGGCCACGCCGATTCCAAGAACCCTTCATATGAGTCTGATCGGAATCCGGGATATGAGTGTGTTGGAGGAACCGCCCTTAGATCGTCTGCCCATTCAGACTTATGTTATGGAGTATAACGAAGAAATGGTGCGGGAAGCAATTGCAAGGGAGCTTGCGAGAGACGGCCAGGTTTATTATGTGTTTAACCGGGTAAACCAGATCGCAGATATTACAGCGAAGATTGCATCTCTTGTGCCGGAGGCATCGGTGGAATTTGCCCATGGACAGATGAAGGAACGAGAGCTGGAAAATATTATGTACCGTTTTATCAACGGAGAAATCGATGTTCTGGTCTCCACGACAATTATTGAGACGGGGCTTGATATTTCCAATGTCAATACCATGATTATCCACGATGCAGATAATATGGGCTTGTCCCAGCTTTATCAGCTCCGGGGAAGAGTGGGAAGATCCAATCGTACATCCTATGCATTTTTGATGTACAGACGGGACAAAATGTTAAAGGAAATAGCGGAAAAGCGTCTGGCTGCCATCAAAGAATATACAGAGCTTGGCAGCGGGTTTAAGATTGCCATGCGGGATCTGGAAATCCGGGGAGCAGGAAACCTGCTTGGGGCGAAGCAGCATGGGCATATGGCGGCGGTAGGATATGATCTGTACTGCAAGATGTTAAACGAGGCGGTAAAGGAAGCGAAGGGGATCGAAACCTTTGAACATTATGAAACAACAATTGATGTGGATATCGACGCCTATATTCCTGCAAATTATGTTCCAAACGAAACACAGAAGCTGGATTTATACAAACGGATTGCAGGCATTGAAAACGAAGAAGAAAAGGAAGAAATGCTGGAGGAATTAATCGATCGTTTCGGAGATCCGCCGAAATCTGTGGAAAATCTGCTGCTTCTGGCAGAATATAAGGCAAAAGCACATAAATATTATTTTACGGAGGTGGCGCAAAAGGGAGACGAGGTTCGTTTTACATTGTTTGAGAGAGCAAAGCTGGACCCGGCAAAGATACCGGAATTCGTGGCCCAGTACGGAGGAAAGATGAAATTTTACGCAGATAAGAAAATGCCCTGCTTTGTTTATCTGCTGAAAATGAATTCAAAACAAAAGGAAACAGCTATGGAAGTGATCGAAAAGGTGCTTTCTGATGCAAAAAAATTGAAAAAACAGTGAAAAATCTTGCGGCATACCGAAAAAAGCACTATAATAGAAAAAGCGACCGGCAAAAGCCGGAAAGGATTGTAGGAGGAACATATGAAAAGTAAGAGAATAAGAGCGCTGCTGCTTGCCACAGCGGCATTGATGGGGATGACAATAGGCGGATGCGGGAATACGATCAATGACAGTGCGGTATTTGCAACATTAGATGATACAACGATTACAATGGGAGTTGCAAACTTTTTTGCAAAATATCAGCAGGCAGTTTATGATTCCTATTATCTGTCTTATTTCGGCGATGATATGTGGAACAATGATCTTTACGGCAACGGCAATACGCTGACACAGGATGTAAAGGAAGAGGTTGCGGAAGATCTTCAGGAGATGTATTTACTGAAGGCTCATATGGAGGAATATGATATTTCCATAAGCGAAGAAGAGGAAGCGGCGATTGCAAAGGCGGCAGACGATTTTATTGCAGCCAATTCGAAAGAGGCGATCAAACAGATCGGCGCCCAGAACAAGGAAAACGTGATGGAGATGCTTCGTCTGAATACGATTCGTGAGAAAATGCATGACCGGATTATTCAGGATGCTGATACAGAAGTGACGGACGAAGAAGCAGCCCAGAGGACTTTCAGTTATCTGTACATTGATTCTACCGGATATACCGATGAGGAATCCAACCGTGTGGAATATACAGAAGACGAAAAAGCAGGCTTAAAAGCAACAGCAGAAGCAGTTGCTGCAGCAGAGGATTTTGATACGGCAGTCACGGACGCCGGATATACAGCAAGTACACTTTCCTATGGCTCTGCAGAGGACGAGGATGCCACCGTGGACAAATCTGTTTTGGAAGCGGCAGACAAGTTAAAGGAAGGTGAGGTTTCCGATGTGATCGAAACGGACAGCGCTTATTATGTCGTGCGCTTAGACAGCGAGCATGACGAAGAGGCGACTGCTTCCAAAAAAGAAGAACTGATTTCCGAAAAAGAAGAAGCTTACTATGATGATATTCTGGATGGCTGGAAAGAAAAAGCCGAGTGGAAAATCAATGAGGATGAATGGGCAAAGGTAACATTTGAAGATCATTTTACACCGCCGGCATCGACAGAAACGACGGAAACTCCGGAAGAAACAGCGTCAGAAGAAGAAACGACGCCGGAGGCTCCGCAGGAGGATACGGAAGCTGCGGAAGGAACAGAAGCAGAATAACAGAATCAGAAATCATATGCTGCATGCGGGGATAGCAGAACATCTTCGTCTGCAGCATTTTTTTCAACTACAAATCTTTAAAAGGAGAAGACTTGTGAGACAGTTGTTGGTTTATTTAAAAGATTACAAAAAGGAATGTATTTTGGCGCCCCTTTTTAAAATGTTAGAGGCAATTTTTGAACTGTTTGTACCTCTTGTTATGGCGGCAGTCATAGATGTGGGCATTGCGGGGAAGGATATTTCCTATATTATTAAAATGTGTATGGTCATGGTGGTTCTGGGTTTGACAGGCCTTTTGTGTTCTGTAACGGCACAGTACTTTTCTGCAAAGGCAGCTGCCGGATTCGGGACGAATGTACGGCATGCGTTGTTTGCTCATATTCAGAAGCTTTCCTTTTCCAGTCTGGATGGAATCGGAACGTCTACACTGATCACCCGGATGACCAGTGATATCAATCAGACACAAAGCGGAGTGAATATGGTTCTGCGTCTCTTTTTGCGGTCGCCGTTTGTTGTGATTGGGGCAATGGTTATGGCATTTACGATAGATGTAAAATCTGCCATGGTTTTTGTGATTACCATTCCGATGCTTTCGGCGGTGGTATTTGGTGTCATGTATGTCTGTATTCCTTTATATAAGAAGGTTCAGAGCCGTCTGGATGCCGTTACGCTGCATACCAGGGAAAATTTAACCGGCGTGCGTGTGATCCGTGCGTTTCATCTGGAGGAAGAGGAGAAAGAAGCATTTGGGGAGAAGAATCAGGACCTTACCCGGATGCAGATGTTTACCGGCAAAATTTCCGGATTGATGAATCCCGTTACCTATGTCATGATCAACGGAGTGACGGCATATTTACTTTATATCGGTGCACTGCAGGTGGACGGCGGAGTGATTACCCAGGGGGAGGTGGTTGCTCTTGTAAATTATATGGGACAGATTTTAGTGGAATTGATCAAATTTGCCAATCTGATTATTACAATCACAAAAGGAATCGCCTGCGGCAACCGGGTTGCAGCTATACTGAAATTGCCGGAGGGGGAACGGGAAATCACATATTCCCATACAGACGAAGCTTCGAAAACAGAGGATGAAATGGTGGCGTTTTCCCATGTGGGGCTGACCTATGAACATGCCGGAGCAGAATCCTTAACGGATATCAGCTTTACGGCAAAAAAAGGAGAAACCATAGGAGTGATCGGGAGTACGGGTTCGGGCAAGAGCTCTTTGGTTCATCTGATTCCGGGATTTTATCCTCATACCGGGGGAAGCATCCGCATTGACGGAAAAAGAATTGAGGATTATTCCAAAGAGGAGCTGCGGCAGAAGGTAGGAATTGTTATGCAGAAGGCAGTCCTGTTTGCAGGCACGATTCGGGAAAATCTGCTTTGGGGGAATTTGAAAGCAGATGACGCAGAACTGAAGGAAGCCCTTATAACGGCCCAGGCATGGGAGGTTGTGGAAAACAAAGGAGGACTGTCCGCGCAGGTGGCTCAGGGGGGAAGAAATTTTTCCGGAGGACAAAAGCAGCGTCTGACGATTGCAAGAGCTCTTGTGCGGAAACCGCAGATTCTGATTTTAGACGACAGCGCTTCGGCGTTGGATTATGCAACCGATGCTGCGCTGCGGCGGGCCATTGCCGGAATGAAGGATCAGCCTACGGTATTTATTGTATCTCAGAGAGCATCTTCCATTCAGTATGCAGATCAGATTCTGGTGTTGGATGACGGAGAGCTTGCCGGTATCGGAACCCATGAAACACTGCTGGAAAACTGCCGGGTATATCAGGAAATATATTATTCTCAATTTCCGGAAAAAAGGAGAAACGCTTATCATGAATAGGAAAGGAAAACAGATTGCAGTATTAAAAAAACTGCTTCATTATATTAGAAAATACACACCGCTGATACTGCTGTCTTTGTTGTTTGCGGCGGTATCTGCTGTTTTGACGTTGTATGTGCCGATTCTGACAGGACGTGCCATTGACGGTATACTGGGAGCGGGAAATGTAGATTTTGCAGGTGTATTTGCGGTAATTGGGCAGATCGTTTTTGTGGTGGTGATTACGGCTGCGGCCCAATGGCTTATGAATATCTGCAATAACCGGATCACATATCAGGTCGTGCGGGATCTCAGAGAGGATGCCTTTGAAAAAATTGAGATCCTTCCGCTGAAATATCTGGATGCCCATTCCCATGGAGAGCTGGTGAGCCGTATTATCGCAGATGCAGATCAGGTGGCAGAAGGGCTTTTAATGGGATTTACCCAGTTGTTCACCGGTTTGATTACAATCGTGGGAACGCTCTGCTTTATGGTAAGCATTCAGTATAAAATTGCCATAGTGGTCATTTGTATTACGCCGGTGTCTCTTTTTGTGGCGGCGTTTATTGCCAAACGGACATTTGCGATGTTTAAGCTGCAGTCGGAGACCAGAGGAGAGCAGACGGCGCTGGTGGAAGAGATGATCGCGAATCAAAAGGTTGTGCAGGCGTTCGGACAGGAAGCAGAGGTGCTGCATCGTTTTGACGAGGTAAATGAGCGGCTGCAGACATGTTCTCTGAAAGCAACCTTTTTCTCTTCTCTGACCAATCCCTGCACCCGGTTTGTGAACAGCCTTGTCTATACTGGAGTGGGGATTTTCGGAGCATTATCTGCCGTTGGCGGAGGGATCAGCGTGGGCCAGCTTGCCAGTTTTCTGAGCTACGCCAATCAGTATACAAAGCCCTTCAATGAAATTTCAGGTGTTGTCACCGAGCTGCAGAATGCCCTTGCCTGTGCCGGAAGGCTGTTGGAATTGATCCATGAAACACCCCAGAGAGAAGAGGATGACGATGCGGTTGTATTAAGGGATGCAAAAGGAAATGTAACGTTAGAGCAGGTGGATTTTTCCTATATAAAAGAACAGCCCTTGATTGAAAATTTTAATCTGCAGGTCAAGCCGGGACAGAGAGCGGCAATTGTAGGGCCTACCGGCTGCGGAAAGACGACATTGATCAACCTTTTGATGCGCTTTTATGATGTGGACGGCGGGTGCATCCGGGTGGACGGAGAGGATATCCGCCATTTGACCAGGAAAAGCCTGCGAACCTCTTATGGTATGGTGCTGCAGGAAACATGGCTTCGGGAAGGGACCATATTGGAAAATATCCGTATGGGGGCAAAAGGCGTTTCCAGGGAAGATGTGATTGCGGCGGCAAAGGCATCCTATGCCCACAGTTTTATCAAGCGGCTGCCGCAGGGATATGATACGGTGATTACCGAAGAGGGAGGAGGGCTTTCTCAGGGACAAAAACAGCTTTTGTGTATTGCCAGAGTGATGCTTTCTCTGCCGCCGATGTTGATTTTGGATGAAGCGACCTCTTCTATTGATACCCGCACAGAACAGAAGATTCAGCAGGCCTTTGCCAAAATGATGGAAGGAAGAACCAGTTTTATTGTGGCCCACCGTCTTTCTACGATTAAAGAAGCCGATATCATTCTTGTGATGAAGGATGGCCATATTTTAGAGCAGGGAGATCACGAATCGCTGCTTTCGCAAAATGGTTTTTATGCACAGCTTTATAACAGTCAGTTTGTTCAGTCGGAATAAAAAATACATGTATCCATCTTAAGAAGGGTATGCCGGCCGGGGATTTTGCAGATACTGTAACAAAAGAAGTAAACGCGAATATAATATATGTAACAAAAGGAGAATCCTCTATGGCGGATTGGCTCCGAATGTAGTATAGTAAATATTACCAAAATATTAAACTTGTTACATATGTAGAAAAATCTTGACAAAGGAAAGTCCATGTCACTATAATTAATATTTGTATTAAAAGATTAAAACAAGATGAAAAGCGAAATTACTATAGATTGTTGAACATAGAGGTGCGATATGGAACAGTATATTATAAAAGGCGGTAATCCGCTGGTTGGCGAAGTGGAAATCGGGGGAGCCAAGAATGCGGCGCTCGCTATATTGGCAACGGCTATTATGGCGGATGAAACTGTGACAATAGAAAATCTTCCGAATGTAAGAGATATTAATGTAATGCTGGAGGCCATTAAGGGAATTGGTGGCAAGGTAGACAGAATAGATGTGCATACCGTAAAGATCAACGGGGCTATGATCCGTGATCTCAGCGTAGATTATGAATATATCAAGAAAATCAGGGCGTCTTATTATCTTTTGGGAGCGCTTCTTGGCAAATATAAAAAAGCGGAAGTGGCGCTGCCCGGAGGCTGCGATATCGGCAGCCGTCCGATTGATTTGCATTTAAAAGGATTTCGGGCATTGGGCGCTAAAGTAGATATCCAGCACGGATTGATTTCGGCTGAGGCAGAGGAGCTGCAGGGAACCCATATTTATCTGGATAAAGTTTCCGTGGGCGCTACCATCAATATTATGATGGCGGCAGCTATGGCGAAGGGCAAGACGACCATTGAAAACGCAGCCAAGGAGCCGCATGTCGTAGACGTAGCGAATTGCCTGAACAGTATGGGAGCCAATATCCGCGGTGCCGGAACCGATGTAATTCGTATATCCGGCGTGGAAAAGCTGCATAAGACGGAATACTCTATTATTCCAGATCAGATTGAAGCCGGAACCTTTATGTTTGCAGCGGCAGCAACCAGAGGAGATATTACCGTCAAGAATGTCATTCCGAAGCATTTGGAAGCAATCAGTGCAAAATTAGTGGAAATCGGCTGCGAAGTCAAGGAACTGGATGATGCTGTACGTGTTGTGGCTTCCAAGCCCTTGCATCATACGCAGGTGACAACGCTTCCCTATCCGGGATTTCCCACGGATATGCAGCCTCAGATGTCGGTTGTTCTTGGTATTTCCGAGGGCACAAGTACTGTGACAGAGAGTATCTTTGAGAATCGTTTCAAATATGTCGATGAATTGACGCGTATGGGAGCATCGATTAAAGTAGAAAGCAATATTGCCATAGTAACTGGCGTCGGAAATTATACAGGCGCACAGGTCAGCGCGCCGGATCTTCGGGCCGGAGCTGCACTTGTGATTGCAGGACTTTCGGCGGAAGGCATTACGATCATTGACGATATTTACTATATAGAACGGGGATACGAAGGATTTGACGAAAAGCTGGCGCAGCTGGGCGCACAGATTCAAAAGGTAACGACGGAGAAAGAGATTACAAAGTTTAAGTTGAAAGTTTCATAGACAGGCAAGGCAGAAAAGACTCCCCTCGGAAACAAAATGTTTCTGAGGGGATTTTTTGTTGGTAAAATGCTGAATGCGCTTGAAATGTGGAGCTGTTTTTTTTATAATAACCCTACAGGAAATAAAGAAGACAGGAGGAGTTTCTATGCATTTGAAAAAGACAGAACAATTGTGGAAAAAGGGCGTCAGTATAGGGATTTCTATGGCTATGCTTATGTCCTTCCTTCCGGCAGAGCAGGTATGGGCGGCAGACTATCCGGCTTCCGTACCGGTACTTTCGGAAACGGCAAAAAGAATACCAGAGGCAAGAAAAGCGGGCAGCATTCCGGTGTCAGAGGATACGCTGACTTATGAACAGCCTTTTGCGCCGTTTACCGCGGGGAATGAGAACTTTCGTATTCCGACGCTGATTTCTCTGCGAAACAGTGAAGAAGCGAAAGGCGATGGAGAATATTTGTTTGCATCTGCAGACGCAAGGTGGGAAGAATGGAATGATGGAGGCGGTATCGATTCCATGGCTTCTATATCCAGTGACGGAGGAGAGACCTGGAATTACAGTTTTCCAATTTATTTTCCGGACAGCTACGGTTTTGCCAGCAAGGCGGCAACGACCGTTATCGATCCTGGGGCAATCGAGGGACCGGACGGCACCATTTACTTTATTGCGGATGTGAATCCTACCGGAAGTACGACCATGTACGGAACGGTCGGTCAGGGAACCGGTTATGTAACGGTAAACGGGAAGCGGCGTCTGGCGCTGACTGGCGACTACAGCAAAGTAAAGACAAGGCCGACAGATACAAATGAGACAGATTATCCGTATTATGTGGGTGATTTTGATGAAGAAGGTTATGCGGAGATCTTGAAGAGGGCAGACAATACATCTACAGGCTATGGTGTGGATGAATGGTATAATATTTACAGCATTGAAGACGGAATCTACAAAGATGACCTGACGCAGCCCCAGGTAAACCGGGCGGAGGTAGAGGTTCAGGAGAACTGTTTTTATAAGGATTCCAGTTTCCATGTTTACCATATTGATTATATTTGGGTGGTACAATCCAAAGATGGCGGCAGAACATGGGAGCATCCGAGGGATATTACCGATCAGATTAAGCGTGAAGGCGAATATGCCATTCTGGTTTCGCCGGGTAAGGGAATTGTAACAAGTGATGGTACGATTGCTATTGGTCTTTACAGTGCGCAAAACGGCGAACATGCCAGCATGATTTATACAAAAGATGGTGAGAACTGGGAGCGTACGGCGGATATTACCGATACGAGTTCAGAGGATGAGATCGTGGAGCTGGAAGACCATACGCTGCGGATGTTTTTCCGAGACAAAGGAGGTCAGATTCGTTATGCGGATTTTATCCAAAATGCGCAGGGAGGCTATGATGTTGGGGCTTGTGTGGGCACAGGTGTCAGCGTGAACGGCGATATCAATGTATCTGCTGTTTTGCATTCCGAAAAGATCAATGGGAAGCAGGTGATTCTGGTTTCCCGTTCCGGCGGTGGTGGTGGATTGACAACTACAGGTCGTGTGAATGGTAAGATTTTTACCTTTTTAGTGGATGACACACAGGATGGGAATCCTATGGAACTTTATCATACCTTTGAAGTTCCGGGCGGAAAAGACGGATTTGTATATTCCTGTATGACGGAGATGAAGGACGGCAGGATTGCGATGCTCTGGGAGCCGAATCACTCTACGCTGTATTTTGATATTTATGAGTTTGAAGAAGTGATTGGCGGTGACATACCTGTTGATGTGGAATTGAAAAAAGACGGCGCGCCTTATGAAATCCTTTGCGGAAAGAATCCGCAGATTTCGGAAAACGGGGATGCGTCTGTGATTGCTATAGAAAAGACAGTCAAAAAAGGCAGTTTTTTGCGAGACCATATCTCCAATCAGGAAAATAGCCTTAGCAGTTTTGCTTCTGAATTAAATGAAGAAATCAGCATGCAGGAAGCAGAGTTCACATTCCAGGAGACAGAGACAGAAAATGTCTGGAAAATATACAATGAAGATACCAAGCTTTATATTGAAAATCAGAATGCTGGTATGATGTTTAATGCTAATGAGTGTACGATGACGGTTACGCCGCAGGCAGAAAGCGATGGGACAAAGACTTTTAAGATTAAGACAAGCAACGGCAGACCAATATATTTCCATACTCCGAATATGGATTTTAACGCAACGGGCAGTGATACGGGAGATACAGCCAAGCTTATCTTGTTGGAAAAACAGGATGTGGAATCTGAGTCGGATGTCATTCCTGGATATATCCGTGCAACGGAGATTACAGCTGGCAAGAATTATCTGATTACCTACTGGTGGACAGACGGAAGTATATTTGTACTGTACCCTGTCAATGGAAGTACAGGAGACCATACCAAGCTTGCAGCAGTAGATCCGGACATGATTACTGTTGCCGGATTGCAGGAAGGTAAAACAGAAGCAGTCATTGACGGCGTAACATATAAAATTAATGTAACGGATCCTTTAGAATCCATTACACTGGAAAAAGGCGAGACGTATTTTATTTCGACAGAATCCCTGGAAACGGTTCCGGATGGAGGAAACGCAGTAGGTGTTGAAAAGATAGACCGCATCAAAGAGGGGCTGTTTGATCATCATACAGACAAGGCGTTTTCCCTGGAAGGATATGCAAAAGAAGCACATGAAGGAATCAATCTTTCCGATGCTGAGTTTACATTTGCAGCTTCCGGAGCGAACTGGATTGTTTCCCATGAGGATATTTATTTGACAAATCCGGAAAGAGCGAATGCATTCTTTACTGAGATTTCGGAAAGTGCAGATGATTCTGAAACGCCCGCTACAATCAAAGCGACGGCAGGCAGTGAAAATACATTTCGTCTTGCAAGAGCAGAAGCATTGCCTACGACGAATTCTAATGTGAATATGAATGAAGATAAAGATCCATGGTCTCCGATTGGTAATCTTGTGTTCTATTATAGAGAAATGAATTTCCGTTCTTATGGTACAGATCAAAAAGCAGGAACAGTACATGGCGCAAGTCCGTACGGACAGCATGCCAGCTATGATCTGACACTGCTGGAGAAGCAGGAGACGGTATCAGATGAAGATATCCTTCCCGGTTATCAGGCGGTAAGCAGTATTACATCAGGAAAGCAGTATCTGATTTCCTACATCTGGAACGGCAATGTATTTGTTCTGTATCCGGAGAACGGCATAGCAAATTCTACTAAGCTTGTGAATCCGGCGGAGAAAGGATTTTTGATTACGGCAAAGGCAAAGGGAGAAACCAGTTTCACAATTGATGAAACGACATATCAGATTACTGTTACAGATGCTGCAGCAGAACAGGCGAAGAAAGATCTGGAAGCTCTGCTGGAACAGGCAAAGGCAGAATATGAGTCAAATGCTGCAGATCTGACATCCTGGAATGCGTTTAAGGAAGCATATGCGGCGGCACAGAAATATATTGAAACTGCAGAGGTGGTGGAAGTAGGAAAACTGCAGGAGCTGTTCGGCAACTTAAAATCTTCTCAGACACAGCTGGCAGAAGAAAAGAAGAAGAAAGAGAAAGAAACTGTTAAAAAAGGCGACATTCAGATTGAGGATGGAGTTTCTTATGTTGTTACAGATACTGTAAAGAAAACGGCGGCAGTGTCCGGAAGTTCGTCATCTGTTATGACAATTAAATCTACGGTGACAATCGGAAAAGATACTTATACTGTTACGGCAATTAATGCAAAGGCATTTGCATCCTCTACGGTATTGAAGAAAGTGACGATCGGAGATAATATTACAAGCATCGGCGCTCAGGCCTTTGCCGGATGTAAAAATCTGAAAACGGTTGTGATTGGAAAAGATGTAACGACGATTGGAAAGAAAGCATTTTATAATTGTAAGAAACTTTCTAAGGTACAGGTGAAAAATAAGTCCAAACTGAAAAAAGTCGGCGGTTCGGCATTTAAGAAAACATCAAATAAAATTACGATTAAGCTGCCGAAGAACTTAAAAAAGAATGCTAAAGTAAAGAAACAATTAAAGAAGGCAGGCATTAAAAAAGGTCTGTAGAAATGACGAAAATCCCCTGGGCTGTAATAGCTTTAGGGGATTTTTGGTTTTGTTGAGATTGATATGAAAACGGTAGGAAAAATACTTGATTTACAGTTTTTTTTGTTGTATAATCAGACTTGCATAAATAATTTCATTTCTCAATTTAAATGTCGCAAAAGGTATACATTTCGAGAGATTGAAAACGAATGAAGAATGAAAAATTTATTTTTGCAAAAAAAAGAAACCGTTTTATAGGCGCCCCCATAAAACGGTTCAAAAAAGACAGATTTCAAAATCTGTCAATTTGTATTTAAATTTGAAATTTTCAGTTTTTATTTATTCTCAATTTGTATGCTTTTTGCGTTTTGAGATAGGGCTGTGAGTGTGGCGATTGGGGTTGGAAGCATAC
>CANODN010000018.1 GCA_947564765.1 uncultured Roseburia sp.
TACTGACCTATATGCAACCGCCTTTGATTATGATAAAGACGCAAAAACTACCAGACGATTTTTCCAGACCGTACAAAATAAAATGCACTGGGCTGTTCATAGATATACGGCAGCAGAACTTATTGTTGAACGGGCTAATGCGGAGAAGGAACATATGGGATTGGCTACATGGGAAGCAGCTCCAAATGGAAAGATCAGTGCAGAACAGGCAAAACTCCATGCAGAAACAGAATTTGAAAAATATCGTATTGTACAAGATAGACTATTTATGTCTGATTATGATAAGTTTTTGATAGAATTAGAAGAAAAAGGAAAGCAGAATTTATAAAGCAGGAAACAGAGGAAGAGAATAAATGGTGTAAAAATGAGTATTAAATATATTTTTGTGGGAATATGTTCTAATTTGGTATACATGCCGAGACGTGCATTCTTTTGAGCAGGAAATCGTAACATCGTTGATGCAGTCTATCGATATCTTGATTCCAAAAGATAACGAACGGCTAAAAGATATAAAAGGCTATTCTGACAGCATTTTAAAATAAAATAAGATTTGCAGTACGGAAAAGTGGGCAGAAAAGCTCACTTTTTTTCTGCATATAATATAATGTATCCGGCAATTGAGCACAGCAAAAAAAGAAATGCCGGAACAAGAGCTATATTATCTATGCAGGAAATAAAGGCATAAAACCCGGAAATGGAATTAATAGTAAAATCTATTGGCATAAAAGAAAATTCAGACATCTATAATTTAATGCGGATATTTACAAATAATTATACGGGTGTTAAAATATAACTTAACGACGAGAAATACAAGGACAGAAAAATCAGAACACGAAGGTGAGAAAAGAAAGGAGGAGGAAATTTACAGGAGAAGGTAACAGATGTCAGGAAATTAAGATATGGGGGTAAAGATATGAAGCAAAAAATATGGAGCCGCACAGTCAGCTTTGTGCTGGCAGCATTGCTGGCGGTGACATCAGTTCCGGTGCAGGCATTGGCCGAAACGGAAATAAAAGCAAATGATGAGGCGGTTGATTGGGAAAATATTATTGATGACTGTGAGATTGAGGTTCTGGAAGGCGGAACGAATGAACAGGACGGCAAGAGCATTGAGGATTTAAGGGATGGAAATCCGGGCACCGTCTGGGTAAGAAACGGATATGCGGGAGGAAATACATCTCTGCTCAAATTCACATTTCCAACGGCAAGAAGCCTGAAAAAAGTAGATATGTATTTTGAAAAAGATACGCCGGATTCCGGAGCAGAAACAACGGTTATTCTGCTGGATGCAGACCAGCAGGAGATAGCAGGGACAAGGCAGACCGTTACCAGGCAGGAGGGCTATGAGTGGAACTTTGCCGATGAAACTGTTCTGCAGGAATTTTATGTAAAATTTGAAGAGAGCCCATGGGCACTGATTGGAGAAATGCAGATTTATGCCGCGAGAGATGAGGGTGAGAATATCATTCAGGACTGTGAGATTGAGGTTCTGGAAGGCGGAACGAATGAACAGGACGGCAAAAGCATCGAGAATTTAAGAGATGGAGATCCGGGCACAGTCTGGGTTCGGAATGGGTATGCAGGAGGAGACACATCTCTGCTCAAATTCACATTTCCAACGGCAAGGAGCCTGAAAAAGGTAGATATGTATTTCGAAAAAGGTACGCCGGATGAAAACGCAGAAACAACGGTCATTCTGCTGGATGCAGACCAGCAGGAGATAGCAGGAACAAGACAGACCGTTAAAAGGAAGGAAGGCTATGAGTGGAACTTTGCTGGCGGAACTGTTCTGCAGGAATTTTATGTAAGGTTTGAAGCGAGTCCATGGGCATTGATCGGTGAGATGCAGATTTATGCCGGACGGGATGCGGCAGAAATGGAAAACATTGCAAAAGACTGTACGCCGTCAACGAAGGTAGGCGCACAGACAAATTACGATACGGTTACAGAGGATGCGACATACGGTAATTATTTGAAGAATATTAATGATGGAAATCCGGCGACAAACTGGATGACAGGAGGTTCCAATTGGCCGGCATCTGTCCGTTTTCAGATTCCGGAGGGTAAAAATATAAAAAAGGCGACTGTAAAATTTGTGGTAGATCAAAGCCATTTGGATCGTAAAGTGGATTTAAAGCTGGAATATTCCCGGAGAGGAAGCGCATTTTTAAAATTAATTTCGGAAAAAACACAGCATGTACTAAGTTCCGGAAACGGTTCTTATGAAGTGGAATTTACATCTTCCAAAAATGATATAGAGTATTTGTATATAACGATAAGCAATCCGGATTCTTCAGAAGCGGGCGGCTTCTGGTCGGGATTGGCTGAGGTGGAAATCTATGCCGAAAATACGATTGCTAAGGTGGAAAGAATCGAAATAAATGCAGCAGGAAATGCAAAGTCTCTTACGGTGCAGGATACGCTGCAGCTGACTGCGTCGGTTTTCCCCGAAGAGGCAGATAATAAAGACGTGATATGGAGCAGCAGTGATGAGGCAGTTGCTAAGGTAGATCAGAAGGGCCTTGTGACGGGCGTTGCAAAAGGAAACGTTACGATTACGGCGGAAGCTGCCGACGGAAGCGGCATAAAAGGCACGTATGGGCTGACGGTGAATGGAATACCGATTACAGGTATTACCCTGAATCCGGCATCCGTTACGATGAATATCGGTGAGAGTCAAAAGATAGAAGCAACTGTTGTGCCGGAGAATGCAAGCGATCAATCCGTTACATGGGAAAGCAGTAATCCGGGGACGGCCGAAGTAGACGAAGACGGGACGGTAACTGCAGTCGGTGCGGGCACGGCAGTGATTACGGCAGCGGGCAGGACAGAAACAGATGTGAAACAGACGGCATCTGTTACAGTGAAGAAACCGGATGTTCTGGCAGAGCGGGTTATAGTAAGCAGCGAAGACGGCCGGAATGAACTGGCTGTTTCAGAAAAGCTGGTTTTAACGGCAAAAGTCGAGCCGGAAGGTGCAGTTCAGGCGGTAAGCTGGCGCAGTGAAAATCCTGAAATTGCCGAAGTGGATCAAAGTGGCGTGGTAAAGGCGTTAAAAGAGGGAGAAGTTACGATTACTGCGGAGGCCGCAGACAAAAGCGGCATATCCGGAAAGTTCCGTCTGACGGTTATCAAAGGATCGAATATTAAAATTGATCTTTCAAAATGCGAGCTTTCCGCTAAAAATGCTAATGGCCATGGTATAGCGCTGGCAGTAGACGGAAAAGCGGACACATACTGGCAGTCCATTCCCTCCGGCGGCGAAGGCAGCGATTCTATGAAAAACAGGATGTACGATCATAACCGTTACATTGACATAAAATTAGACGGTACGTATGACCTGACAGAGATCAAGATTTTTAATAAAACGGATGGGTCCTTTCAAAATTATTATGTCTATGCGTCGGCGGATGGCAAAAATTACGACAAGATTATTTCCAAGACGTCAGATAAAGCGGCATCTGCAGAAGGGGAGAGCTATGAGGTAAACAAACGGGCTGCTTATCTGCGTCTGAATATGGCATACAATTCCAATGCATTTGTGACGAACCTGGCAGAGATTGAAGTAAAGGGCACAAAGATCAGTGATACGGTTCCGGTTCCCGATCCGATTTCGGTGGAAAACTGGCAGGGCAGTAAGTGGCAGGTGGAATGGGATAAATTTGAAGCCAATGAAAACGGTTATGCAGACCAAAAAGTTTTGAGTGAGATGAGTAACCTGGTCGGACGTGTGCTTGGCAGCAAATGGAAGGACAGCTTCCGATTTGAACTGCGGAGCAGCCTGGAAGAGGGCAAGGACATTTTTGAGATAAAAGACGGAGAAGATAATACGATTGTCATCCGGGGCAACAGCGGCGTTGCGATGGCGTCCGGATTTAATTATTATCTGAAAAACTATGTCAATATCGATTACAGTCCGATGTACAGCTCAAATGTCAATTTAAAAGAAATTAAGCCGGTAGGAAAAAAGGTAGTGAAAGAAGCACAGTTTGATCTTCGCTATGCTTTGAATTTCTGTACGTATTCTTATACGATGTCATTCTGGAACTGGGATGAGTACGAGGAATTTTTAGATTGGGCGGCAATGAACGGCATCAATCTGATCCTGGATATTGTGGGACAGGAAGAAGTCCTGCGGCAGACGTTTGCGGAATTTGGCTATACGGATGAGGAAATTAAGGATTATATCAGCGGCCCAGCGTATTTTGCATGGTTTTATATGCAGAATCTTTACAGCATCGGCGGTCCGCTTCCGGATTCCTGGTTCGAAGGAAGAGTCGAGCTTGGCAGGCAGATTCATGACCGTATGCAGACGTACGGCATTGATCCGGTCATTCAGGCATTTGCCGGACAGGTACCGGACACATTCGCGGAGAAAAATTCGGGAGCAGTATTTACGCCGGAGTGCGAATGGTCAGGATTTACGCGTCCGTCTATTTTGAAGACATTTTTGGATGATGATGATAAAGCGGCTGGGAAGGTTGATTATTTCCAGCAGGTGGCGGATGTATTTTATGCAAAACAGAAAAATATATATGGAAATGTTTCACATTACTATGCGGCAGATCCATTCCATGAGGGCGGAAAAACGAGTGAGGATACGGGAGATGATACGGATGGTTCCAAACGGAATGAGGAGTTAAGCAAGATTTATGCTGCAGTACAGAAAAAGATGCTGGAAAAAGATCCGGAAGCTATTTGGGTGATGCAGCAGTGGCAGACAAACTTAAACAGCGTAAGAATGTCAAAGCTGGATACAACGAAGACACTGCCCCTTGATCTGCAGGCAAATATGCGGCAGGAGAACAGTTATTTTGAAGAAAACGGTTCCAGGTGGATTTACTGTATGCTGCACAATTTCGGCGGACGCATGGGCCTGGATGGTGATATTCCGAAAATGTCTTCCGATCCGATTGAAACATTCCAGAGGTCAAAAAATATGGTGGGAATCGGCATGTCGCCGGAAGCGTTGGAAAACAGCCCGGTTGTTTACGAAATGCTGTTTGAAACGACATGGTCGAAAGATCCGATTGACTATCAGGCATGGATAAAAAAATACGGCGAGCGGCGGGCCGGCGGAACGAGCGACAGCTTAAATAAGGCATGGAGGATTTTGTTAAATACTGCTTATGCCGCCAAGGACTCTTATTATCAGGGCGCGGCGGAAACTGTGATTAATGCGCGTCCGGGAGATGGATTTAATTCTGCGTCCACATGGGGACATAGCGGCATTTACTATGACAAGGAAGAATTAGACAAAGCGCTTTTGCTTTTGATTGAGAATTACGAGGAATTTGCGGCGTCTCCTGCGTACAAATACGATTTGGCAGACGTGGCGGAGCAGGTGCTTTGCAATGCGGCAGTCGAATATCACAAGCTGATGGTGCAGGCGAAGAATGCGAAAGACCTGGAAGCATTTACAAAGCTTTCGACGGCATTTCTTGGTTTGATTGATTTGTCGGATCAGATTCTTGCGACAACGGACGGATTTTTGCTGGGAACCTGGATTGAGGCATCCAGAAAAATGATTACAGACGCAGACGATTGGACGAAGGATTTGTTTGAATTTAACGCACGTTCCCTTGTTACGACTTGGGGCGGGGAACGCGTAGGCTCTTTAAAAGACTATTCGAACCGCAAGTGGGCGGGATTGACGGACAGCTTTTATAAAGAACGCTGGGAGATTTGGATTCGCAACCGCATGGCAGAGCTGAAGGGCGAGGCGAAAAATGCCGCCGACCAAAAGGCGGAGAGCAACTGGTTTTTGTGGGAATACCAGTGGGTGAACCGGAAGTCAGATGACGAGAACGGAAAATATGCGTTTGCGGCAGTTCCGACAGATGCTGATTTGGGAGCGTTAGCGCAGCAGGCGTTTGATGATTATTCTTGTACCAATCTGGAAAAGAATACGGGACAGACAACGCAGGAAACGGTAAACGTGGCGGAAGGCAAGCCGGTCTCCATCGGCGGTTCGCAGACAGCAGACGGGAATGCTGCGAATTTGACGGACGGCAATACGGCGACAGGCTGGAAAGCGCAGGGAGCAGGCCCGCATACGATAACGATCGATTTGGAGGAAATGTGCCAGATCAGCGGGATGGTGATATCCATCGAGCAGATTGCCAAGGGATTCCCATATATTTGGGAGGCAGAATATTTTGATTCGGAGCGTCAGCAGTGGGTGTCTTTGGATACAAATAAAAATGACGAGAAACCGATGATGATAAGCACCACAGAGATTACCAAGTCATTTGCGGCAAGCCAGATCCGTCTGACAGTAACGACGTCGGATCTTACAAATTCTCCGGTATTTGTGACGGAAATTGCCGTCAACGGCGTGAAGGAAGACAAGGAGCAGGATGAACTGAAAAACCTGGTGCTGGGGCATGTGCCGACAGTAACAGATAAGGACGGCAATACGGTTGACGGATTGAAGGCGCGGATTACGGATGGGGATGCTTCGACGCTTTGGGCTCCGGCTTCCTGGGATAACAGCAGGTATCCGGTTAATGTCGGACTGGACTTACAGCAGGATTCTTATGTGGAATATGTGGATGTGCAATTTGAATCTGCCGGACGGCCGTTTGCATTTAACGTGTCCGTGACAGACGCATCCGGGGCGGAGAAGAAAGTCTCTTCCGAATATGAATCGGTTACAAGCGCGCTGGAGAAGCAATCATATCGGATTGAAGTCAAAGAGACCGTGCAAAAGGTTACCGTTTCCCTTGTTACCAACACGGGCGCGGGATTGTATCCGGGGTCTTGGCCGGCGCTTGCTGAAATTAAGGTTATGGGTACGCCGATTGTTTCGGAACAGGATTTTTCCGGAAGTCCCGTATCCGGCATCACGGTCAGCGGCGGAGGTGCGACGAGCAAGGTCTTAAAGGATAATAAGCAGAAAGACACCAACGATGCGAGCGCGTATGATAAGCTGACCCTGGATGAGGAAGTGGTATTTGATCTGGGCCGGACGCATTATCTGTCTCACGTGAACCTTGTTTTTGAAAAAATCGGTCTGGCATTGAAATATGAAGTATATGCGGAGGATGCGTCTGGCAAGCGGGAATTATTAGAGCAATATGACAGTCCCGCAAACCAGCTTCTGGCGGATCGTACCGTGCGTGTGCCGGTAGGCAGAGAAACCAGGAAGATTATTTTTATTCATCACGGAAACGGAACGCCGGAGGAATCGCCGACTGCTTATGCGGCAGAACCCAGATTCTATGGATTTGAGGCGTATGGCGTGGCAAAATCAGAGGTAACCGCAGAGCAGGCAGAAGGACTGACCGGCAAGGAAGGGCAGTATCAGGCGGCGGCAGATACTCCGGTTACGATTACACTGGACCGGCCTGCAGAAGTGAACATGATTAGGGTAAGCCGTGGTGATGGAGAGACAAAGACGCTCAGATATCTGGCGGAATATTATGATACAGAGAAGGAAGCGTGGGAACCGTTTGCAGATAAAACGAAAGGGCAGGATGCTGAAGAATCCGAAAGCTTTGCCGTTGCACAGGAGCGAGTGTTTACAGGAAGGCTCCGCCTGACTTTTGCAGAAGATATTCTGATTAAGGACATTTCCGTTTACAATACGGATCTGCTGCTGGGACAGATTCTCCAGATAGAAAATATTTTAGCGGATCTTAAATATGACGGCACGCATGGAAGTTATAAGACGGAAGAAAAGGAGAAGCTGGAAAGCATTCTGGCGGAGGCGAGAGAGGTTTCCGGAGAGAATGTATCCGTGATAAACGCATGGCGGGATAAACTGAGCGCTGCATTGGAGGAGTTTTACGAAAACGGAAAAACATACATAGACAGAAGCGGTCTGCTGGAGGTAATGGTGTCAGTGAGAGAGCTGATGGAAACATTTGAGCCAACAGGACAGGATTTGGAGGATTTGCAGCAGATATACGAAGCGCTGCGGAGCGTTTACGACACCTACGATACATCTCAGACGGCAGTCAGCCAGACAGCTTCTGAAAAAAGAGAACAGATTTTTGCGCTTGGAACAAAAATAGAAACGGTGAAAAATCCGGAACTGGCAGAGAAAAGAGCAGAACTGACGGAATACTTAAAGGAACTGGAAGAACTGGAACCGGGCGAGTATGCGCAGGAAGACTGGCAGGCTTATCTGGAAGCAGTAGAAGCGGCCAATGCCATTGCCATGGACTGGAGTACGACAAGTGAGGCGATACTTGCAGTGAAGAGTCAGCTTGCCGCTGCAGCAGAAAAATTGAAGAAGCATGTTTTGATTAAAACGATTACGATTCATGCAGAAAGTGAAAAAACAACACTGCAGGCAGGGGAAACTGTGCAGCTTACGGCAGACATAGAACCGTTGGATGCGGACGAGACGGCGTTGGAGTGGAGTTCTGACAACACGGATACCGCCACAGTAGACCAGAACGGACTTGTAACGGCGCTAAAGGAGGGTGACGTCCGGATTACAGCGGCTGCGCAGGACGGAAGCGGCGTATCCGGTGAGATCCGCCTGACTGTTATAAAAAAAGCGGATGGCGGAGATCCGGAAGGTCCTGAAAATCCAGAAGATCCAGAAGATCCGGTACTGGTACAGGAAATTACAGTCCGTGCGGCAGGCGGTAAGACAACATTAAACGAAAGCGGGACAGTACAGCTGTTGGCATCGGCGATGCCGGAGAATGCGGAGAATAAGGCAGTAGCATGGTCATCTGACAATAGTGAAACTGCAGGGGTAAGCGAGAGCGGCCTTGTAACGGCGAAAGCAGCGGGAACCGTCCGGATTACGGCAACGGCGAAAGACGGCAGCGGCAAGTCGGGAAGTATTACAATAAAAATCCTTCCGAAAGAGGGCAAAACACATAAGGATAAAAAACTGGTGTATCAGATTACGGCATCAACGGAGTCGGTAAAGACAGTTACTGTTCAAAAACCGGTAAAGGCAGGCGATAAGAAGATTACCATTCCGTCTTCTGTAACCATCAGCGGATATCAGTACCAGGTAACAGCAATTGCAGCAAAAGCATTTCAGAGGAACACAAAGCTTACGCAGGTTGTGATCGGGGAAAATATCAAAACAATAGGAAAAAAAGCATTTTACAACTGTAAAAAGCTGAAAACCATTACCATCAAGTCAAAGGAGCTTACGTCGATTGGAAAGCAGGCATTTGGTAAAATTGTTAAAAATGCAAAGATTACCGTGCCGAAAGCGCAGTATAAGGCGTATAAAAAGCTGCTGCAAAAGAAGGCTAAAACAGCGAAATCGGTGAAAATCAGAAAGGCAAAGAAGTAATGGCAGCAGGAAAATAAAGAAAGATTCCCCGGACCCTTCGCGGTCCGGGGAAATCATTTGCCCATAATAAAAAATCCGGGTATAAAAAGAGGAAGCAGGTCATTTCAGGATATTCAAATGAGTTCTATATAAAACAGGCTTGACATATAAATCTTACAGGTGTAATATTATAAAAATGAATCAAATGAGAAAATTTTTTTATACAAAAATCTTACACATGTAATATTTTGAAAGAGAAGTGCTGAAATAGGAAAAAGAATGGAGGTCAATATGAAAAGAAAAAACAGACATAGACGAAAAAGGAGTAAACTTCTGTTCCTTGCAGTTGTGATTACGGGAATCGCTTTAGCCGGGACAATTGTATATGCCGTAAAATTGTTCCATAAAGGCAATGCGCAGAAAACACCGGAAGAATTACTGGTTTCCTATATGGCGCATATTCCGGATGGAGAATTTGATGAGATGTATGAAATGCTGGACATGCAGGCATTGGGAAATACAGCAAAAGAAGATTTTATAAACCGCAATTCGGCCATTTATGAGGGCATTCAGGTACAGAACATGGCAGTGGAACTTTTAGAGTATGACAAAGAAGAGGAATCTGTGAGATATCAGACCTCCTTTGATACGGCTGCCGGGAATATCAGCTTTGAAAATAAGGCATTTTTCACAAAGGGAGAAGAAGGATATCAGTTGATCTGGCAGGATTCGTTGATTTTTCCGGGATTAAATGCTTCGGACAAAGTCAGGGTTTCCACAACCCAGGCTGAAAGAGGAGAAATTCTTGACAGAAATAAGCGGGTTCTTGCAGGGAGGGGCGCGGCTTCTTCGGTGGGAATTGTACCCGGTAAATTGGAGGAAAAAGGTAGTGCAATCCAGAGGCTGGCAGAATTGCTGGAAATAGAGCCGGAGGTGATTGAGAAGAAGCTGTCGGCGTCATGGGTAAAGGAGGATTCGTTTGTGCCGGTTAAAACGATTCCCAAAGTGCCGGAAATAGAACTGATGTCGCTTGTACCGGAGGAGGAAGCAATAGGGGAGCAGGAACGATGCGAGAAGCTGTTAGAAATTCCGGGCGTGATGATTTCAGACACAAAGGTGCGGGAGTATCCGCTGGGTGAAGCGGCGGCACATCTGATCGGATATGTACAAAGTGTTACGGCAGAGGATTTGGAGGAGCATGAAGGGGAAGGATATACGGCTGCAAGCGTCATCGGGAAAAGCGGAATGGAGGGATTGTTTGAGAAGGAGCTGAAAGGGCGGAACGGCTGCAGGATTTATATTGTGAATTGGGAAGGAAAAGAAAAGGAAGAACTGGCCTGTGTACCCGTACAGCATGGAAAAAATGTGCAGCTGACAATAGATGCCGATCTTCAGATTTCGCTATACGAGCAGTTCAAAGAAGACAAGAGCTGTTCGGCAGCCATGAATCCTTATACGGGAGAAGTGCTGGCTCTGGTCAGTACACCGTCTTATGACAATAACGATTTTATTATGGGATTATCTGATGCGCAATGGACGTCGCTGAATGAAGATGAAAATAAGCCCCTGTACAATCGGTTCCGGCAGGCGTGGTGTCCGGGTTCTGCTTTTAAAGCTGTTACGGCCGCAATCGGATTGGAATCAGGAGCAGTTGATCCGGCAGAAGATTATGGAAATGAGGGATTGAGCTGGCAAAAGGATGCGTCATGGGGTTCGTATCGTGTAACGACACTGCATGCATATGAGCCTGTTATTTTAGAGAATGCATTGATTTATTCGGATAATATTTATTTTGCAAAGGCGGCATTAAAAATCGGAGCAGAAGAAATGGAACATTCTTTGACACGGCTTGGATTTTGTAAGGAGATGCCCTTTGAGATTACAATGGTCAAGTCACAGTATTCCAATACGGAACACATTGAAACAGAGATTCAGCTGGCTGACAGCGGCTATGGGCAGGGACAGATTCTGGTAAATCCGCTGCATATGGCATGCATCTACGCAGCCTTCTGCAATGAAGGGAATATCATAAAACCATATTTGCTTTATCAGCAGGATGCGGATGTTCAATATTGGATACGGGAAGCATTTTCCGCAGAAACGGCAAACGATGTATTGGAAGGAACGAAAAAGGTGATAAGCGATCCGAACGGAACCGGATATGCTGCACATCGGGAGGATGTTGTTCTGGCAGGGAAAACGGGAACGGCAGAAATCAAAGCATCCAAGGAGGATACCTCCGGTACGGAATTGGGCTGGTTTTCTGTTTATACGGCGGAAAAGACAGCCAGACATCCGATCCTGCTGATCAGTATGGCAGAGGACGTAAAAGGAAGAGGAGGCAGCGGTTATGTTGTGGAAAAAGACAGGGTGGTTTTGGAAGAGTGGTTTCATAGCAATTAGCGTATTGCTCGGGGCTTCGGGATGCGGTGATTCTGATCTTGAATACACAGAGAATGAAACAGAAATTGTTGAAACTGCAGACAGGGAAGAGACTCCACAGCAGGGCGAAGATGAAAAAGAAGAGAAAATAATAGAAATCTGCCGGGAAATGTATACCCTAAGAGACCGCTCCGAAGGAGCGTGTCATAATGGGATGCCCAGAGGGTATACCTTAAGAGACCGCTTGGAAGGAGCGTGTCATAATGGGATGCCCGGAGGGTATACCTTAAGAGACCGCTCCGGAAGGGATGCAAAGTCGGCAGAAGAAAATAAAGCGGATGATTTGGAATGGCTCCGAAGTGTGGTAAATCAGCTTGGAAAAAACGGATATCCGGCGGTCGATAGCAAAAATCAGATTGATATGGCAGAAGCGGGACAGGTGAAGCGTTTTTGTGAAATGAAGGATGCGAAGAAAGAAGCGGAAATAACCATAGTGAAGATCTGTGATCCGGATGAATTTGTAACATATAATTTAAAAACAAAAGACGGAACCGTAGATGTGGTCAGAAGCTATTACAAATACGAAAACAAAACGATACAAAAAGAAGGGCAGGGAAGCTATCAGGCAGAACACTGGACGTATACAGAAGACGGTTATCTGATGTTTTACGGAACATGGTTTTCGGATGAGGTATATATACTTACCTTAAGCGGAGCAGAGGAGCATACCGCGCTGCGGGTTGAACCGCTGGATGAGGTATACAGGGAATATAACCGGAAATATCTTCTGCCGATTAGCTATGCACGGAATAATATGTTCCTTACAGACTGGAGCGAAGAGGATTTTGGAGAATTAAATTTTTATGATATGTACGACATATTTTATCCCGGGATAAATGAAGAACCGTTTCCTTATATGGCAGATGAGAATCTGGGAGTCGGGGCGGTCTATCAAATTCCTAAAAAGGAATTTGAAGATGTGATTATGACGTATTTTAAGATTGACAGCAAAACACTGCAGACCAGAACAATTTATGATGCAGAGACTTTGACCTATGAATATAAGCCGAGGGGATTTTATGAGATAGAGTATCCGGAATATCCATATCCGGAAGTCGTTTCGGCTGCAGAAAACAGTGACGGGACCATAACACTTACGGTTCATGCCGTGTTTCCTTATAATGAGAATTCCATGGTGTATACCCATGAAGTCCTGATTCGTCCCTCAGAAGGGGGAGGCGTACAATATGTATCCAACCGGATGATTCCGTCGGCGGATCATCGTGAGGCAACATGGCATACGCCCCGTTTAACCGAAGAGAAATGGAAGGAATTATACGGAACCGAATAAGCTTTTATTTCCAGATACCCATGTCAGCCAGTATGGACATGGTGATTTTTGCCGCATTACTTCCGGAAGCGCCATTACCGGCTTCGATGTTTGTGGCAAAAAAGTATGTATTGTCGGCAATTTCTGCAAATCCTGTAAACCAGCCGTTTCTATCCTGATTCTGGATACGTCCGGTTCCTGTTTTTCCATAAAGGGTTCCGGTTTTGGAAGAAGAAATGCGAAGCGCGTCTTTTACGGCGCGGATATTTTCCGGAGCAAAATCAAAGCTGTTATGATACAATTCCGTTAAAAGCTCAACCTGTTCAACCGGAGAAATTTTCAAAGAGGATTCCAGCCAATAATCGGAAAGATCGCCGTTTATGGTTTCATTTCCATAGCCGATTTGCTGAATATATTGATAAATACAGTCCGCTCCCAGTTGATTGTCTATTGTCTGAAAATACCAGTTTACAGAGGCCTGCATGGCAGACTGCAAGGTCTGATCCGCATTCCATGCTTCAAAGGGATACACATCGCCGTTCCATGTAAGAAAGGAATTTTCCGGTGTAATGACACCCTCTTCCAATCCGAACAAAGCATTGTAGATCTTATATGTGGAGTCCGGGGAAACACGCAGAGTGGCGCGGTCTATGTCGTATATGCGAAAGGCGTCATGTTTCAAATCATATAAAACAAAGCTTCCATTGTAGTTCTTAAAGTATGCAGAGAGATCTACGTAAGAAATTGTTTTAGAAGCAGTGTTCCAGCGATAGTGATCAGTCCCGGCCGCATAGGCAGATAGTAGAGGAGAGAGACCAAAAAGCAGAATAGCAGTCAGCAAAAAGGCAGTCATACCTTTGCGTTTTTTCCGGAAGGTCGGTTTTTCATAAGAGGCGATGTTTGTAATGCGGCGTATCATCTGCTTTTGATCTCCGCCAAGACCGGAAGCAAAAGGAAACGGTGTGCGGGAGATTTTTTCCGCAAAATTAATCAATGTATGTCCATAATCCTCGTAAAAATCTTCTTCCAGCATGTTCAAAACAGAAGTGTCACAGGCAACTTCTCTGTCGATTTTCATTTCCTTAAGAGCATACCAGACAAAAGGATTGAACCAGTAAATGACACCGGCCAGATTCATCAGATAAGCGACAAGTGCATCCTTGTGTTGATAATGCTGCAATTCGTGCAGCATAATATAGCGCAGATCCGATTCCTTATAATCCGAAATCAGATGAATCGGCAGATAAATCCGGGGCTTCAAAAAACCTGCAATAACAGGGGATTTCAAAAAAGCGGTACTATAGACAGGAATGTCTTTGGTTATATGCATTTCCCTCAGACAGTGTTCATACAATCTGCGGATCCTTTGGTTTTGCAGGGGAAGCGCGGATCGTTCCAACGTACGTAACCGAAAATGTGCTTTCATAATCCACACCGCCGTGGCAAGAATGCCCGCAATCCAAATAACGGATAACAGGTATCCGGTGCCGGAAGGCGCATGGCGGTTTACCGAAAGGACAAAGTCATTCATCCAGTCTGCGGTGTTGGCTGGATTGCTACCTGCAGTTTCGGTTACGGCAGCGTTTGTGCCGGAGACAAAAGCTGCGTTTGTGTTGACAAGCCAGGACACTATGTGCGGAAATCCGTTTGGATAATAGGGCACAAAGGGGACGGCCAGCAAAAGGAGCAGCAGAAACCACAGGTTATACTGCATCCGGCAGGACAGAATGTTTTGAAATACTCTTTTGGCAATTAAAAGAATTCCGATCATGCCGCTGATAAACAGATTGGACAGGAAAAAGCGCATGATAAAATCAGTCATGGGAAGGCTCTCCTTTTTTGGAACGTTTTGAAAGAAGGGAACGTAAATGGTCTATTTCTGCTTCGGACAGTTTGTCATTTTCAATGTATGCAGACAGCATGGCAGTGATATCCCCGTTATAATAACGCTCCAGAAAAGAGCTGCTTTTCTGGCCGATATATTCGTTTTCTTTGACAATGGGGGTATACACAAATACACGGCTCTGCTTTTCATACGTCAGAACGCCTTTGGTTACAAGTCGTTTGATCAGAGTTTGTATCGTTTTCGGACTCCAGGCTGTGGTTTGCAATAGCTTATCGGTTATTTCATTGGTGCTGATCGGCGCGTATTTCCATACGATCTTCATAACCTCATATTCGGCCTCGGAAATTTTGGGTAAATCATGCATTTGGAATCCCTCCTTAAATATTACGGATGTAATAAATATATTATAAATATTACCTTGGTAATTGTCAATTTTGAAAAAGAAAGATATAATTTTTACAGAAACAGGTAACCAGAAAGGGGCGGATCAAAATGAAATTAAGAAATGTATTAATTGCAGTCGCTGATATGGAAAAATCCATCCGTTTTTACAAGGAATTATTTGGACTGGATATTGTCTGCGATAATGATGGAAACGTTATTATGACAGAAGGCCTTGTTCTGCAGGATAAAGCAGTCTGGGAGAGGTTTGCTCCAAGTTCAACGATTTCACTCAAGGACTGTCTGACGAAGAACG
>CANODN010000019.1 GCA_947564765.1 uncultured Roseburia sp.
TTCGGCAAATAACAAATATGAATTCTTATGATTTTTTCATAGGAATTCATATTTTTTTGCATATTTTTTGTGGAAGTTGGCAAAAACCCATTGTATTTTTAGTGGAAAATAACTGTGCTTGGATATAATGTGAAAATAACGCCTGGATTTTTACTTTTTTTTCTATGAATTTGTCAATTTAGAAAAAAATCGGCTTGTTTTCATTTTTACAGGGTGAACAAATCAATTTTTGAATTTTATATATTGTTGACGAATTTTGAAAAAATGGAATAAATCAGAAAATGTAATGAATTTTGTAATGCTGCACTGTGTAGAATACTGCACGAGAGTCGGAATATGATAAAACAAATCAGAGAAACTGCATAAAAGCATGTAAATAAATCACAAGTATGGAGAACAGAGAATATGGTAGATAAGGAATTACGCAAATTAAACAGGAGAGAGCTTTTGCAGATACTCCTCATACAATGTGAAGAGGCAGAAAAAATCCAGAAAGAAACAGATGCGATGAAGGAAGAACTGGATACGATGCGGGAGAGCTATGAGCGTCTGAAGAAAAAACTGGATATCAAAGACGAGCGGCTCAACCAGAAGGATGCCAAAATTGCAGAGCTTAACAGGGAAATTGAAGAATTGAAAGAGGCAGGCAATATGGAGAAAAACGAAATCGGTGTTGTCACAGAGGCCTTAAGCCAGCTCAATGAAGTTTTTGAAGGGATTCAGAAATCAGTAGAACAATATGTGGAAAAAGAGAAGAAAGACGATATGAAACAGAGCCTGGCTGATATGGGAAGCGCGGCGGACGCCAGAAAAAAACAGTCGCCGTCCCGCGGACAGATTATTTCTGTAAATTTTGGAAAAACAGTCAGTGACAGGAGACAAAAGGGAGATTCCATGACAGAGGCTGCAAAGGCTTCGGGAGCGATTTATGGATAAGGAGACTATGGAAAAAGAAAATCAAGACAGCGAAGGGTATCACATCCCTTCTATAGAGGCTATAAGAGAAGAACTTGCTTATGAGGAAGCGAAACACAGCTTCCGTAAAACATTTTTTAATATCATCGCCGTACTTGTTGTAAGCGCTTCTATTGTGGCGTTGGTAACTACAAGGCTTTTCGTACTGGTAAGGGTAAATGGAAACAGTATGGAACCTGCTTTGTCTGACGGCGATATTCTTTTTATCCGACAGACAAAAGAAATAGAATTAGGCGGGATCGTGGGCTTTTACTATGGAGGAAAAGTGCTTCTGAAACGTGCAATAGGCAGTTCCGGAGATGTGATAGAGATAGATCAGGAGGGCAATGTATATGTGAACGGAGATGAGCTGGAGGAGCCCTATCTGAAAGAGAAGAACCTGGGAAAATGTGAATTGGAGTTTCCCTATGAAGTACCGGAAGAGGCTACATTTATGCTGGGAGATAACAGGGCTGTGTCCATAGACAGCCGAATCCGGACCATCGGATGCGCAGAAGAAGATCAGATCCTGGGCGAAGCCGTATTTCGGGCGTGGCCGCTGAATCGAATCGGAAGTGTGCGCTAAAACAGATTGCCGTAAGGAGCTGTTTTCGGAGAATAGAAAGGTATCCTTTAGGAAGGTGAGAATATGCTGAAACTTGCAAAAGAGTATTTTGAAGAGCTGAATAAGCAGCAGAGAAAAAAGAGAAACACAGGCATTGCAATCATGCTTTTGGTTATCGTCGTTGCCGGGAGTATGGCAGGTATTCTGATTCAGTACGGATCTGCCATGACAGACAAACCGAAGTGCGGACTGGAAGAACATACCCATGGGGAATCTTGTTACGAAGAAACATTGACCTGCGGACTGGAAGAAGGAGCAGGACACATACATACGGAAGAATGCAGTTTTCCGGAAGAGCTGGCCTGCGGGTTGGAAGAGTCAGAGGGGCATACGCATACAGAGGAATGCCGGGCGCCGGAAGAACTGATCTGCGGCATGGAAGAAAGCGAAGATCATACGCATACGGAAGAATGCCGCAGCGTACCGGAAGGATATATCTGCGGCGTGGAAGAGAGTGAAGGCCATACCCATATCAGTGAATGCTATCGTGTGCCGGAGGGATTTGCCTGCGGTATGGAAGAAAGCGAGAATCATATTCACGGCGATGCCTGTTATACAAAGACGTTTGTCTGTGAACAGGAAGAGCACGAACATACGGATGTGTGTTATATCGATACGTCTGCAGATGTAGAGGATGCTGCAGACTGGAATGCGTTATATGCAAATGCAGACTGGAAAGGCGTCTGGGGAGAAGATCTGGTAATGGCGGCACAGATGCAGATCGGCTACCGGGAAAGCACAGAAAACTGTAAGATTACAGAGGAAGGAATCCGCAAGGGATATACCCGTTACGGACATTTTTGCGGAGACGCATATGCAGACTGGGATGCTGCGTTTGTTAATTTCTGTCTGTATTATGCGGGGATGAAAAGCATAGAACCTCCGGTTTTTGCAGACGAAACAGACAGTGCAAAATGGTGTGAAGAATTTGAAAAAGTAAGAGAAGAAAATGCAGCGTATTTAACCGATGACAAAAGCTATATACCGGCAGCCGGAGATATTGTTTTCTTCCAGAAAGACAATGAAGAGACGCCATGCCAGATGGGGATTGTATCTTTCGCAGATGAAGCAAAAAGCGAGATTTTTGTTATTGAAGGCAACAGCCAGAATGAAGTAAAAGAGAATAGATACGCCATTGGCGATACATATATTGTCCGTTATCTGAAAATTTCAGAATTGGAAGCTGCATATAAAAATATAAAAGACACGGAAGATCCGGAAGAAACAGAAGAATTGCCGGTGGAACTGACTGCAGAAGCAGACGGAATTACAATTACTCTGAGCGGACCTGCAAGTTCTTTTGAAGCAGGAAAAGAATATTCGATTCAGGCGGAGAAGGTAGAAAAGAAAGAAACCATCGAAGTGATTGAAGAGGCGATCGCAAATCTGGAAGAGGTAACAACATCCTCGGCAAAAACGGCAGCCTCAGGAGAGGAGCCGGCAGTGACGGCGCAGGAACCTGCTGCGGATAAAGAACCTGCTGCAGAAAACCAGGATGCCGGGGAATCCAGAGAGCAGGCAAAGCAGGTGAAAAGCTATCAGGCATTTGACATCAAGCTGATGGCCGATGGCGAAGAAGTGCAGCCCATTGGTCCCGTATCCGTGAAATTTTCCGGGCAGGAGGTTATGGATTCGGTAGAGGATGAAGAGACAGAGGTCAGTGTGATTCATGTGGATGAAACCACGGGCGAGGCAACGGATATGGAAGCCGTAGCCACAGAAGAGAAAGATGTAGTCATTGAAACGAATCATTTCTCGGTGTATGTGTATGTAGAAGTCGGTGTGGATGCCATAGAAGGAGTAGATATTGACATACAGCACTGGGGCGAAAATATCAGCACCATTGACGATGCGGTTTTTTCCATGAACGGAGGAAACAAAGAAGAAGCGTTTGACACGACCGAAAAAAAGGTAGTTACAAAAGAGGGCAGCTGGAAGCTTTATTCCACAGATGAAAACTGCAATCTTGCCAGCGAATCCTATACGGATATCAGAAATCTCAGCAAGGTATATAATGCGGATCAGGAGGAGTATTACAGGATAACAAAGGTATGGGTCAGCAAACCGGGAAGGGCTGCAAACTGCAAAGAGGATGAGGCGTCCTGGGGCAGCACTGAGAATTATACGGAATATACAGCGGAGGATCTGAAGTCTGAGAATGTTGTTGACGAGATTACACATTTGAGAAACGGCTCAGTGATACGTTTTTGGTATACGCCCAACACAGAGTCAAAAACAGTGAGAAACGACGTTACGTTTTATGATTATGATTTTAGCGCAGGTGTAGAATCGGGCAATATATTAAAGACAGAGGAAAAGGGCATCAACGCTAAAGAGAATTTTTCAAATAACGGAAAGCCTAAGCTGGGAATTGGACAGCAGTCATCGGGAAATTTAAGCAAATGGGTGTTAAATACATTTAACGGTAAATTTTTAAATAAAGGGAATGATAATAAGGAGTTTCCGGGACTCGTGCAGAATAATTTAGTCAACGGGCAGCCGGCTTTTCAGGCAGGCATAGATGCGCCGGGCAATTTATTTTCCCATGACCCGGAGGGAGGCTCCTGGGAGTATAAGGATTATCAATTGGAATTTTCCCAGAACGGCGATACTTATACGCTGATCAATGTATACAAAGGAGATACCGTAACGTTTGCGCAGAATCTGACCGAGTTTAAAGATATGCCGAACTGGAATAAGACCAGATACGTTTATTCCAATGATTTCTGGCCGCTGGATGGTGTGGAGAACAGAACAGATCCTCTTTTGGGCGAAAAGCATTATACGGCAAAAAATGATGCTGGAAATGTAAAGATAGGGCTTGGAAGAGGAAAGGACGAAAACGGTAATAATTTAAACAACAATGATTTTCAAACGGAAGAAGGCCACAACTGGTACTTTGGAATGGCGTATCAGGTTAAATTTAAACTGGGAGATTATGTCGGTCCATTGGAATATTATTTCCGCGGCGATGATGATTTCTGGCTGTTTGTAGACGGGGAGCTAAAAATTGACCTTGGAGGAATTCATACGGCAATCGGTAAAACCTGTGATTTGAGTTATCTCTATGAGCAGGATAAAAACAAAGAGCATACGCTGGATATATTCTATATGGAGCGGGGCGCATTCGGTTCTACCTGTTATATGCAGTTTACGTTGCCGAGAATTGTGGTTCAGCCGAATATACAGACAGACGTAACATCCTATACGGTGGAAAAGAAATGGGAAGATAACGAAAACGGGTTCCGTCCCCAGGATATTCGGATTTCTCTGTATAAACAGAAAGAAGGAGAAGCGGCGGTGAAGGCCAGAACCATAACGCTGCCTTTGAAAAACGAAGCCGGCGCATATGTAGATCAGGAAGGAAATGAAGTGCAGGAGCCGGTGTGGACCTATACCTGGAAAAATCTTCCCAAGGAAGATGGAAAGACCGGAAAGAAAATCGTGTACGATGCCGAAGAGGAATACCTGGATGATGCAAATAAAGAAAACCCAATGCTGGGATATTATTATAATAAAGTATCCGATCCCAATGACAGCACAAAAATAACATTTACAAATTACATTGTGGATAAACGCATCAAAGTGCGCAAGGAATGGCAGGACGATGAGAAGGAACAGGCGAACAGGCCGGATCAGGTGACCTTTGTATTGTATGCCAACGGCACGGAGTATATAGATTATAGAGGCGAGCGCAGAACGGTTGAGTTGTCGGAGGAGAATAACTGGCAGGGCGAATTTACCCATATTCCGGAGTATTATTACAATGCGGATACAAAGAAATGGGAAAAGGTAGTTTATACGGTCAGGGAGGAACCGGCGTTAAACGATACCGAATTTGAAGGGAAAAACGGTGCAATATACGAAATAGAAATCGAAGGCCTTGTAATTGATCAGGACGATACCATAGCGGCGGATCAGAAGAAGAATTATATTGCAAGCTTCAAAGCTGTCAACACTCTTGTTACAAAGAATGTCTGCATAGAAAAGGTCTCCAGATCGGACAATAAGAAATATCTGCAGGGTGCGGAATTTGCACTGTATCAGTGTAATGAAGAGAATGTAGATGAAAACGGCAAATTAAAGCCCGCGGCAAACCCTATGCAGGAGGGCTGCATTACAAATGATGCGGGACAGATTGCCATCAGGGGCTTAAGATTCGGCGAATATTATCTGAAAGAAATAGAAGCTCCCGTGGGTTATCTGTTGCTGGAACATCCCATAAAGATTACAGTCACAAAGGAAGGCGTAACGGCAGATTTTCAGATAGAAGGCTGGGATGCCGGCAGCCATGTGACGCTGAAAACGGATAACGATGAGAGCAAATATCTCATTCAGATTCCAAACGAAATGTTCTATGAACTGCCTTCCGCGGGAGGAGCCGGGATTTACTGGTATATATTTGGCGGCCTGTTCTTAATGGCGGCAGCGCTGCTTTTATATAAAGAACAAAACCGGAAGGAGCTGATGCAAAAATAAGAGCTGGCGCTGACTGTGCCGGAAAATAAAATGGTAATAAAAAATTAATATAAAAATATGGGAAAAATCCCAAATAAGGAGGAAAAAAATGAAGAAGATGAAAAAAATAGTAGCAATGCTGCTGGCACTGGTTATGGTGTTTGGAATGTCGGTTACGGCATTTGCAGAAAACGGCAAGCCGGAAAAAAAGGATGAGACGACTGTCTCCATTACAGGAATTACAGAAGGAGCTACCGTAACATTATACCAGATTGCGAAAGGCAGATACGGTACAGGTGATAAGGAGTTAATTGGTTATGAATGGATTGAAGAGGGACTTTTTACGGTGGAAACGGATGAAACAACGAAAGTAAAAACCGTAAAGCCTACTGCAAACGAAATTATAGCGGCAGGTTACCGTCTTCAGGGAAAGAATGTGAATGGTGAAGCAGCAGAGGCGCTTACGCCGATAGACACTTATGGTCCGGTGACCGTAGGCAGCGATGGCGTGTATACGCAGAAAGTACATGCAGGTGCGTATATTGCAATTATTTCTCATAATGATGAAATATACAATCCGGTTCTGTTATCGGCATCCTATGGTTCAGATGGAAACCTGATTGCAGGTACAGATGGCAATCCGGTTGATGTTGCAGACGGATATTTATACGGTACGACTGCAGTTGCAAAGAAAACCGCTCCAAAAGTAAAAAAAGAGGTGTCAGGAGGAAAAGACGATACAAGTGCAGGCGAATCGGTTAAGACAGCTTCTGTAGGAGACGTACTGACTTATACCGTAACGCCTGATATGCCCAGTTATCCTGTAAATGCAAATAACAAAACCTTTTATATAGCAGATAGCATGACAAACGGCTTGACCTTTATTCCAAGCTCAATTGTAATTACAGTTGACAATGAAGAGATCAAAGGTGAGTCGGAAGATGGTGTGCATTATACATTTACAGCGAAGAATGGAACTGTGCTTGCAAAGGCAAAAGCAGAATCAAGGGGAGAGGGAAAGCTGAATGGATTTCATCTGAACTTTGACTATGAAAAACTGCAGAATGCTTCGGGTGCAGTCAGCCAGCCGGTGATTACATATAAAGCAGTCATCAACGAGGATGCCGTTGTGGGTACTGCAGGAAATAAGAATACGGTTAAGATGTTCTATGCAAAGAATCCAAGCGAAGGATCTACTTTTGATCCAAACAACACGGATGATACGCCGGAAAATGCAACAGGCATAGAGAAAAAAGAAGATGAAAAAACAGTTTATACATATCAGATATCATTCCTGAAGACAAAAGAAGACGATACGACGCCTCTTGCAGGAGCAGTATTTGGAATTTATGATAAGGATGGCAAATTAGTAGATCAAGTTACAACAAATGATAAAGGTTATGCCGTATCCACAAATGTAGCAGCCGGCACATATACGATCAAAGAGCTCGTTGCTCCGCAGGGATATTCCTTAAATGAAAAAGAGTATACCGTTGAAGCAGAATGGACTTCTGCAACACATACAGTATCAAAAACCGTAACGGACAGAAAGTATACAACAGAAAACCCAAGTGAAGACGCAGTGGCAGTTGGCTGGATTGCAGGCGGCGTATTCTATGCAAAAGAGGAAGATATTCCCGAAGGCATGACAGGAAAAAAAGCATACCTTGAGTCAACCAATACGACAACAGTAGAAGAAGGAGGCACTGTAGAGAATAGTGAAGTTGGTGCAGGAACAGTGCTGTTAGGGGAAAACATCCCGAACACGACACTTTCTTCCCTCCCATCCACCGGTGGCATCGGTACCACAATCTTCACAATCGCAGGATGCTTAATCATGATCCTTGCAGCAGGTTTATTCTTTGCAAGCCGCAGAAAATCTGCAAAATAATCTTCTGGCGATTGACAGGATACAATAAAATAAATAAACTGATACCGGGGCGGTTTTTTCACCCCGGTATCACAATACAACAGGAAGGAGAGTCCGGATGAAGAGAAAATTAAATAAAAATATACTATTCGTTACGGTGTTGTTTCTGGCCGGATTGTCCTTGCTGCTGTATCCGTTTGTTGCAAATCAATGGAATAATTACAGACAGTCGAAACTGATTGGCAGCTATGAGAAAGCAGTTGCAGAAAAAGAGGCTTCCGGGCAGATCGATTATCAGGCGGAAAAGGAAGCGGCCGTTGATTATAATGAAAAACTTCTTCCATGCATTCTGCCGGATTCTTTTGCGGCGGCAGCGGCATCCGGTGAAGACGCGGCTTATATGAAATGCCTGAACATTACAGGAAACGGCATTATGGGCACGGTAGAGATCCCAAAGATTCGTATTACCCTTCCGATTTTCCATACGACAAAGGAAGAAATTTTAGAGCAGGCGGCAGGGCATTTGGAAGGAAGTTCCCTTCCGGTAGGAGGAGAAGATACGCATGCAGTCATATCCGCCCACAGAGGACTGCCCAGCGCTTCTTTGTTTACGGATTTGGATAAACTGGAAAAGAAAGATCATTTTCTTTTACATATTCTGGAGGATACCCTTTGCTATGAGGTGGATAAAATATCTGTGGTAGAGCCGGATAATACGGCGGATTTAGCAGTAGAAGATGGTATGGACCTGGTCACCCTTCTGACCTGCACGCCGTATGGAGTAAACAGCCACAGGCTGTTAGTCAGGGGACATAGGGTCCCCTATGAACCGGAGATGCTTCTGGATGAGAAAATACCTCTGGGGAACATCAGCTTACATACCAATTATCTGTTGTGGGTGATTGTCGGAATGTTGATTACTGCAGGATTTACGTTTTTCCTGTACAGGAAAGAAAAACGGGTATTGGCACAAAGAGGCGGAGAGAATCCGAGAGAACCGGATAATACGGTAATTGCCCAGACAAAGGAAGCAGATGTATGGCAGCAAGATGCTAAGGCAGAGGACGCGGATGTATGGCTGAGGGATGCCCAGGCAAGGGAACCGGATGTATGGCTGAAAGATGCCCGGGCAGTTGGACAGAAGGAAGTGGACGAATGGCTGAGAGACGCTCAGGCGGCAGAAACACAGGAGCTTGACAAATGGCTGAAGGAAGGCGGGCAAGAGGAGTAATTATGAAGAGAAAAATATCCACATTTTTGTTTGGACTGCTGTTTCTTGTGGGATTTGGAATACTTGCATACCCTACGATTTCCGACCAGTGGAATACTTACCGCCAGTCAAAGCTGATCTCCGATTACGATGAGAGAATCAGTCAGATTCCGGAAGAGGATTTTGAGGGGATTTGGGATGCAGCCAGAAAATATAATGATACATTTACGCAAAACAGCATTCTTACGGATGTGTTCGGCATAAACGAGACGGAAAATATCAAAGGGACAGAGTATTGGAAGGTTTTGAATGTTGCCGGAGACGGCATTATGGGATACATTACCATTCCTAAGATCCATATAAAGCTGTCAATTTATCATGGGACTTCGGATGATGTACTGGATACGGGAATCGGACATATGAATGGCACCAGGCTTCCCATTGGGGGAGAAGGCAATCACAGCGTCCTTTCCGCCCACCGGGGACTGCCCAGCGCAAAGCTCTTTACGGATCTTGACCAGATGGAAAAAGGCGACAGGTTTTACCTGCATATTTTAAATGAAGATTTGGCCTATGAGGTGGATCGGATTCTTCCGATGGTGAAGAAAGATGATTATGACGCGCTGGAGGAAGCGCTGAAAACAGAAGAAGGCGAAGATCAGGTTACACTTTTTACCTGTACGCCTTATGGAGTAAACAGCCACCGCCTTTTGGTGCGGGGTCACAGAGTGCCCTACGATGGGGAATTGGAATCTACACCTGTAGAATCTATGGTGCAGGCAATTAGGAACTACTATATGTTATATCTGCTCTTTGGCCTTGGAGTGACTGTGCTGGTCATTTTAGCCATGCGCCGTTTCATAAAAAAGAAAGATAAAAAAAATCTGGCAAAAGCAGAAGACCATAAGGAGGGAAAGAGTTGAAGATAAAGAAAAAGATAAAAAAAGGATATGTATTTCTTTTAGGGGCAATTTTGATACTGCCTTGTATAAGCCTGCTGCAGGCACAGGCAGCCGGAGGAATTGATACCGGCAGGAAGGATTGCATCCTTACCGTGTCGGCGGACGTAAACGGCAGCGCGGGCGCAAATGCGGATTATCTGGAAGATTTTAATGAGATGACGATTTCGGTACCTGTATATAGGGTAGCCGAGGTGGATCAAACAGGACAGAAATTTACACCGGTGGAAGGATTTGAGGAGCTGGATTTCGGAGCGGTAAATAAATCAAATACCGCGTCAGTCTGGGAAAGTCTTGCAGAGCAGGCAGCGGAACTTTTGGCGGGGAACCCTCAAATAGAGCCGGCCGGTACGGCAGAGGTGAGACGGCCGGAGGGCGGCAGCCTGGCTGTGGGAGAAGTGAGAGGGCTTGCCACCGGGATGTATCTGGTAGCTCCTGAGGCATGCTATAATCCGGATTATACGGTTCAGTATGTATTTGCTCCCTATCTGACGGCGCTGCCCTGCAGTGAATATACGCTCAATGGAGAGGGCAGCGATGCTTGGATATATGAAACAACAATCGGCCTGAAACCGGATGCACAGCCTCAGTACGGAAAATTGAATATTGTAAAAAATCTGAAGAATTATAATGAGACACTGGGGAAGGCCACATTTGTTTTTCATATTATTGGGAAAGACAAAGCAGGCGAGATAAAATACGATGAAGTGGAAAGCCTGACGTTTGCGGCGGCGGGAAGTAATACCCTTACACTGGAAAAAATTCCGGCAGGTCTTACGGTAACGGTAACGGAAATTTATTCTGGTGCAAGCTACAAGATAGAGGATTCCGGGCAGGCGGCAACGGTGGTCTGGTCTGATGCGGCAGTAGAGGCAGGAGCGGCGCAGGAGGCGTCCGTGTCTTTTACAAACAGCTATGACGGCGGCAACCGGGGAGGCTACGGTGTGACGAATCATTTTGAGTCCGATGGCGGCGGAGGATGGAATTGGCAGAATCCTACCGTTTCTGCAGAAGAATAGAAAGGAGCGCGGCAGGGATGGAAAAAACAAAGACTGGTAGAATGAGAAACAGAATAATTGCGCTGTCGGCTGCGGCTTTCTGTATGATCATGGCAGCCTCTGTCAAAGAAGCGGCAGCTTATTTTACGACGTATGTTTCCGCCGGGGGCAGTCATGTGGTAAACCTTGGCTCTCAGACGAAGATAGATGAAGATGTGAAAAATATGGTAAAGCAGATTTCGGTTGAAAATACATCGCAAATCAATGATTGTTATGTCAGGGTAAAAGTATTCTGCGGCGATTGGCTGAAGGATAACCTGAAAATATTTGGTGAGGATAATGATCTCTGGAAGTATTCACAGCAAGACGATTACTGGTATTATGGTCCCATCCTTTTGGCAGGGGAGCGTACAAAGATTTTGAATGTAAAGATTGAAGTACCGGAAGGGCTGGACAAAGACAGCTTTAATGTGGTAGTCATTCAGGAATGCGCGCCTGTTATTTACGATGAAGCCGGAAATCCCTCGGCAGACTGGAACACAGTTTATTCGGATTGGAACGAAGCGCAGAGAGAGGGGGCTGGCGAATCATGAAGAAAAGGCATATAGGATATCTGATGCTTGTAGTGTCTCTGCTCCTTTTGCTGGGCAGTTCTGTCGGAGGCGCAAGGGCTGCGCTCACTTATTACAGTGATAATTACATAGCAGAAATTACCGTCTCCCAGATTGGCGTAAGCCTGTTGGAAAACGGGGAAATGGTCAGCAGCCGGGATTATGAGAAGCATGAGTGGAAGATCAATTCAAACAAAGGAAGCGGTTCTGTAAACGGCGCGCTGCTTACAAAGATGTTAAAGCCGGAGGAGAAACTGGCGCTGAATAAAAAATACGAAGAAAAACTGACCGTAAAGAACAGCGGAACGATTGACGAATACGTCAGAGTGCGTATTTATCGGTACTGGATGAAAGACGGAAAGAAATTGACGGCGCTTTCGCCGGATTTGATCGATTTGAACCTTGTCAATACGGACAAATGGGTGAAAAATCCGGAACAGACAGCGGAATGCACGGAGCTTTTTTATAAGGGAATTTTAAAATCAGGGAAAGAGTCCGCAGCTTTTGCAGATACCATCCGGATTGACGGATCACTGGCGTCGGAAGCGAAAATTGAAACAAACGGAAACACCGTTACGACAACCTATAAATACGACGGCGCGGAATTTCATGTAGATGTGGAAGTAGACGCCGTACAGACGCACAATGCGCAGGATGCCATAAAAAGCGCCTGGGGTGTGGATGCATCTGCACTTGGGATTTTGTAAAGGGGAGGGCGGAAAGAATGAAAAAAAGATATAAAAAAGTATGTCTTGCAGCAGTTCTGCTTTTTGCTCTTTCCTCTTCTGCGGCAGTCAGGGCAGAGGATCGGCAGGGAGCGTCCGGCTGGCAGGTATCCTTTGACGGAAAGAAAATGGAGAGCAATTTTACGTCAGCCGACATGAGTAATGAAGCGGGGCTGATGCAGCCGGGAGATTCTGTGGAATTTACTGTAACACTGAAAAATTCAAGTAATGGCCAGACGGACTGGTATATGAAAAACGAAGTGCTTACGTCTTTGGAGGATGCCGGAGACGCCGCGGGCGGCGCTTATGACTATTTGCTGACGTATACGGATACGCAGGGACAGACGACAACTTTGTATTCCAGTGAGAAATTCGGCGGAGAAGGGAAGATCGGCGGCGTAGGACTCCATGGAGCTACTACAACCCTTCAAAATTATTTTTACCTGGATCGGATGGGGAACGGCGATACGGGAGTTGTAAAGCTGAAGGTCGCTTTAGACGGCGAAACTTTGGTGAACGATTATCAGAATACGCTTGCAAGACTGCAGATGGATTTTGCAGCGGAATCAGCCGGCAGCGATCCCAACCGGAATACGACTTCTACACCCGGAGATCCTACAGGCATGAGAACAGACCGGACTGCGGTAAAAACCGGTGACGATACAAAAATTGTACGGTATCTGGTGATGATGCTTGCATCGGGACTGGTACTTTTTGTGGGCGCAATTCTGCTGCTTCGCCGGCAAACAGAAGAAACGGAAAGAAGGGGGAGATGATATGAAACGGTTAAAATATTTGTGTATGGGCATACTGTTTTTTTGCACATCCCTTCTGGCAGACGGCCGGTTCGTGTTTGCAGCAGATGAGGAATATACGTATACGGTGCGCCTGTATGCCGGGAATTTAGGCACGCTCTCAGCGGAAGGCATTGATGTTTCTTCTGCGTCGGCAAAAATTGCCTTTGACAAAGACTGCGTGGTGATTACCGGATTGAAATATGCAGATACGGTATATATGAATCCGAAGGAGACAGCCGGTGTTACGGATGAGAGATATTATGTCAGAGGAGTCCGCAGAGCCGGCAGAGACAATTCAGAAGCGGAAGTGCCGACGTTTCAGGTGGCGGCTGACAGAGACTATGTAGTGGCTTACGGTATCAAAGGAGATATGGCGGCTTACACGGTGAATTATCAGGATATGGAAGGCAATACGTTAAAAAAGAGCGATACTTATTACGGAAACATCGGAGAGCGGCAGTATGTATCTTCCCGGTATATAGAAGGATATGAGCCGCAGACACTGAATCTGGTAAAAACGCTTTCGGCAAATGAAACGGAAAATGTTTTTACATTCCGTTATCGGCCGGTGACAGTCGCTTCGGCGCCGGCGGAGAATCCCGCGGCTTCTGATTCCGAGAGACCGGCAGCGGCATCTTCCAGTACGACGACAGGGACCAATCTGACCGGAGGAAATACCAACACGGGAAATACGGTAAATGAAGATGCCGAAGAGGATGCCGAAAATGCAGAGGAAGAGATACAGGAGGAGAATCCCGACGAAGAAGAGGCTTTGGGCGGAGACGCGGAGCCGTTAGAAAATGTGCCGGATAATGAAGTGCCGCTGGGACAGCAAAGTCTGGAAGATTTGGATGACGGAGAAACACCCCTGGCAGATTTAAAACTGGATCAGGCAGGGCTTATGGGATATTTCCCTGTTTATTTGGGAATCGGCATAACAGCGGCAATGATACTATTGATTGCGGGGATTTTTCTTTATAGAAAACAGAAAAAACCAAAAGCTGTAAAAAGCAAAAGTGCAATAAACAGCGAGGCAGACAGATCTGAGAGGAAAGTATGAAAAAACAGAGAGGAAAAAATAAAATCAGAAAACTGATCAGTGCAGCCGGAACGGGGATGGTCTTATTTGTGATCATCCTTTGTTCTTTATTAGTCTTTCCGGGGATGGCGGGTTTTCATATGTTTCACGTGCTAAGCGGCAGTATGGAGCCGGAAATGCCTGTGGGCAGCCTGATTTATGTACGGGAAGGTCAGCCGGAGGATGTGGCGGACGGAGAGATCATTGCTTTTTACGCTTCACAGGATAGTTCGGGCATTATCACCCACCGGGTGGTAAAAAATAATATAGTAAGCGGAATTTTTCATACCAAAGGAGATGCAAATGCCAAAGAAGATCCTATGCCGGTTTCGTATGATAATTATATCGGAAGAGTAGAGAAGATCATTCCCCGTCTGGGAGCAGTGCTGACAGCCATGACGTCATTTCAGGGCAAGGCAGCGGCAGCCTGTGTAGTTGGGTTAGGGGTGCTTTTAAATCTGCTGGCTTCCAGGATGGGGAAAGAAAAAGAAACAGACGGCTGATGCTTATTCCATCAGCCGGCCATGTACCAAAAAACGGTAATTGCTGCCTTTTGGTGTACAAGTCATCAGAGTAACCGTGCGATCCGAGGAATCCGGCATAACGCCGGTATCATAAAAGCTCCGTCCCTTTACGGTTTTAAGCCAGCCGGCATATTCGTCCGTATCTTCAAAGCTGTATGTAAATGAATCCAGATCCAGTTTTGCCTGATAACAGGAGTAAATTTCATATCGTTTCAATTCTGTCGGGGTGTAAATCAGGAAAGTTTTATTTTCCAGAAAAAACGACTCATCTACATATTGATTTAGTTTGGCAAACATAGATTTGTTTTTCATATTGTGTCCGTAGATAAAAGAATTCATACTGCTAAAATCGGGAGATGCTTCTGTGTCCATAAAAATGCAGCCTGAATTATTATCCTCTTGAAAATTTCCATAAATACGGGGCGGAAACTTATGAAATGAAACA
>CANODN010000020.1 GCA_947564765.1 uncultured Roseburia sp.
ACCCATGATTGTTTCATTAGATTCCTTATATACTGCTTCTTATAGGCATCGTAAAATTCTTCAAAGGTCTGAAAATCTTCCACATTTCCTGTCTGTATACTGGCTTTTACACCCCGGTCATAGCCGTTTGTAAAAACCATTTCCAAAGGACGGCACATGTTGAAAAACGCTGCATCATGCCAGCCCTCTGTTTTTCCTGCTTTCTGAGGCTCCACACAACCGATGATATTGTAATCCCTTGCATCCTCCAGAGTCAGGCCTCTGTGAACAAGCGCCGGAATAATAATCTCATCATTATAATAAGCCGGAAGTCCGATTCCTGTCCGCGTCAAATCGGCTGCATGCATCAGCAGATCTTTCGGAGAACGGTTCCATACACGAATCGACAGCGAAGGCTGCGGCAGGAATACATGCTTGGATGCCGAAATACACATAAAGGACAAATCATTGGTGGCATCCCTTCCCTCTGCGGTCTGTCCTCCTACAATCAAATTCTGAAACAGTGAATATCCTGCAAAGCCTTCCGCACTCACCTCGTCACGGCATTTATTCAGATCATTCAGTTTTACCCAGATACAGTCAATCAGCTCCTGGGCATATTCTCTTGTAATTCTGCCGCTGTTGATATCCTTCTCATAATAAGGATACATATACTGATCAAATCTTCCGGGAGAAATGGAATGTCCGCTGGATTCCAGCTGTAACAGCTGCTGCACAAACCAGAACGACTGACAGGCTTCCTGAAAGCTTTCCGCTCCGTTCTCCGGAACTTTCCTGCATATCCGTTCTATCAGCAGAAGCTCCTCTTTTCTTGCGGAATTTGTCTCTTCCGAAGCCATTTGTCCGGCAAGCTCCGCATACCTTTGCGCATATCCGATCACCGCCTGACAGGAAAGAATGACTGCCTCCAAAAAGATATGCTTCTTGGCATAATCCGCATCTCCGACACTGCAGGATGCAAGCTCTGCCTGTGCCTCCTTTATGATACCTGAAAATCCGATTTCAAGTACTTTGTTATACTGCACCGTAATATGTCCCACACCGTTATAAAAGTAATTCCCCGGCGTAAAAAAATTATGTTCCATAGCACGAAGCGTCTCAGGAGCCATATAGCTGGATGCAAGCTCACTGGTCGTTTTTCCCTTCCAGTAACGATTTGCTTCCTTAATTCTCTTCTTTGTATCTTCCGAAATATAAAACGGATCAGCCGCTCTGTGCTCCACCGTGTCAAATTCAGCCTCCAGCCACTCATAAGAAAATTCCGGATAGGTCTGACAGCCCCGCGGTGCAATCGTACTGCTGCCTACAATCAATTCCTCCGGCCGTATGATGATTGGAATATGTTTCAATATATGGGCGAATGCAAGCGCCCTTCTCATTACAATAGGCTTTCCTTCCGTTTCTTTATAAGATTCCGTGATCAGCTCGGCTCTTGCCGCCTCAATCTCCGGCATCTTTGCATAAAGATGCTGAACCAGCCTTGTAATTCTCTCCGTCTTATCTATCGGCGTAGCATTATATATATTCATGATTACTTCTCCTTTTACTCATATATACACTGGACACCTGTCCGTTCAAATGCCTCCAGCCATTTATCATCCGGTTTTTTATCTGTAATTACCACGTCAAGCCCTGACAGACTGCATATTCTGGAAAAAGCCACTTTCCCGAACTTTGTGGAATCCACTGCCAGATATACCTTTGCGGATGCCGAAATCATATTCTGCTTAATGCCTCTGATCTCATCATTCCCATCGGTAATGCCCTTCTCCAGATCAATTCCCTTACAGGAAAGGAACACCTTATCCGCATTATAGGAACGAATCCCCTCCGCGGCCCGCACGCCCTGCAGGGACATAGAACCCACCTTTAACGTCCCGCCGGTAGCAATGACATCCCATCCGGACACGTCCCAAAGCTCCAGAAGATTTTCAATGGAGTTTGTGATAACTGTCAAATGCCGTTTCTGCTTAATATTTTTGGCAATAAATACTGCAGTTGTAGAAGCATCCAGCATAATGTGATCTCCATCTTCAATTTCACGGCTGACCAATTCCGCTATTTTCTGCTTTCCCGACGAATTAGCCTTCCATCTGATATTAAAAGGAAGATCAATGCTGCTCTTTTCATTAATGACTGCCCCGCCATAGCTTTTGATCACATGTCCTTCTTCCTCCAACCGCTCTAAATCCCGTCTGATGGTTTCTTCCGAAACATGAAACTGCTTACTCAGCTTGTTTACGACTACTTTTTTCTTCTCATGAACCTCTGCCAAAATCAGGTTTCGTCTTTCAGCCACTAACATTTCTGCCTCCATCCTTTTCGGTTACATGATCCTGTATCATTAAAATATATATTCCAACAGCTTATCAGATGGCCTTGCAATAACCGAACTGTCAAGAAACATTCCTTTATCTCCTGCTTCTGCTTTCGCTTTGTCAATAGCCGCCTGTACGGCTGAAACGCTCCCTGTCAGTGTCATATAGCTTTTGCCGCACATTCCTTTTGCAAGACGCAGCTCAATCAATTCCACGATTGCCGTCTTTGCAGCCATATCCGCTGCAACGATCAGCGCCGCCACATCATAGGTCTCTAAAACGCCGAGTGCATTGACTGTTTTCGGCTGCGACGTGCCGTATATAGCTGGAAAAATGGATTCATGAGGATTTCCCAGCACAAAGGTATCTATTATTTTATCGCTGTATCTTCCGTTTGCTCTGTCAACGGATGCACGAACTGCACTTAGCTCTCCCGTTATTAAAATTACAAATTTTCCCGGACAGGTTACCTCTGCCTGTAAAAGTTCCACATCAGCAGCCTTCACCATTTCATCTGCCGCCTCATACCCTGCAGATACTGTTGTAATTTCCACCATACCGATTGCTTTGGCCATTTCTCTATCCTTTCACACTGCGGGCTGATGCCCGTATGATTACTTCCTTCTCATTTACCTTCTCTACAATTCCGTCTATGGAACTATGAATGGATACGCTGAGTCCTTCTGACGCCTCAGCGATCTTTTGTCCCGTTCTTACCGTATCTCCCTTTTTTACAAGGGGCTTCGCCGGTGCGCCAATATGCTGGCTCATCGGTATTTTTGCATATTTTGTAACCGAAACTTCGTCCGTAAAGGGGGCCGGTACGTCATACCGGTACAACCCCAGCCTGGCTTTTAAACGTTCCGCCGGCGCCTTTTTTAATTCTCTGTCACTGACTACTTCCGAGGGATTTATCTTTTCCGTTCTGATTCCTGCCGCCCGCAATCCGTTTTTAAACTCCGCAATGACGCTTCTGGGAGAAAGTCCCTGGGGGCAGGCATAATTTTCACATAAGCCGCAGCTGCTGCAATAAGCTGTGTTCTTATATACCGACAAATCACTGACATCATGATTAGCCACCGCACGCATAACCCGATGGGGTTCAATTGGATGTCCCAATGCATGTCTGGGACACATCTCCGTACAGGTCCTGCACTGACAGCAGGAAGAAGCTGCTCTTCTTCTTTCGATATCCAGATTTTTGTTTATGCCTCTTACCAGTTTATGCTCCTTTGAAAGAATGATAATTGCATTTGTTGTCTTCGTAATCACGGTATTCTCGGTGCCGAGCTTCCCCATCATCGGTCCGCCCATTACGTATGCCGGATCATCCACAGTAAGTTTCCCTGCCAGAGAAACGGCTTCCTTGACCGTAGTCCCCAAAGGCACTCTTATGGTCTGAGGATGGTCGATCTCTCCCACGATAGATACCAACTTATCGGTAACCGGTTTCTGTAAATGAACGGCTCTGTATAAATTATACATCGTTTCCGTATTGTACACGACAACATTCTCATCAATCGGAAGACCTCCCGGCGAAATTACCCTTCCCGTAGCCTCATAAATCAGAATCACTTCATCTCCCATAGGATAAGATGCATGTACCGGACATATTCGTATCTTTGCATAATCCTTTAGAATCTCTTCCAACATCTGGATTGTATTGGCATGAATATCCTTTATGCCCACAACGGCTTCCTTTGCTCCCATTGCTTCTCTCACTTCATCCAGCATTTGAATGATTTCTTCCCCCCGGAGAGCAAGCAGCTGTTTATGGAGCTTCAAAAGGGGCTCGCACTCTACGCAGTTTAATATCACTGTGTCAGCTTTCTCTGTCATTTTGGCATAGGCCGGGAAACCGGCGCCGCCGGCTCCCACTACACCATTTTCTCTTGCTATCTCTTTCAGTTCATCTATCCGCATGATCACTTACTCCAATCCTGTCCTTCGTCGATAATACCTACGATTGCTGCGTCTATCGGAGCATCCGGCATATCACATCCAATCCTTGCAGCAGAACCCTGGGCCACCATGACATACTCGCCGATTCCGGCGCCGATGTTATCAATCGCCACCAGACGCTTTTGCCCCGGAAACATATCCTTTTCCGTTTCTACGATCATGAACTTATTGCCAACTAACTTTTCATTTTTTCTTGTAGAGAACAGACTCCCTACAACTTTTCCTATTATCATAATCAGCCTCGCATTACTATGCATTCCGAACAATCACTGCAAAATCATCCTGCTTCACCTGACAGGCATTCGCCTCATCCGTATCGATATGCATCTCCAGAGAAAAGGATGCATCCACGCGGATTTTTACATTGTCCAGCAATGCCCCTCTTTCATTTCCCATACGAACCGATACATATTCCCCATCTTTTAATGATGCAGCCGCTGCCTGCTCCGGTGTCATATGTATGTGTCTTGCTGCAATAATACAGCCTTCCTTCAGATAAACAACTCCTTTTGGTCCTACCAAAGCAATGGGCGCCGAACCGCATATATCACCGGACTGTCTTAACGGTGCATTCACGCCAAGCATACGGGCGTCTGTAGCGGAAATCTCCACCTGAGATGCTTTTCGCACAGGTCCTAATATCCGCACGTTTTCAATTGCTCTGAGCTTTAGCCCTACCAGCGTACATTGCTCGTTTGCCGCAAACTGGCCGCCCATAAGCTCTTTCTTTTTGGTGAGATGATAGCCTGTACCAAACAATGTCTCCACATCTTCCTGTGTCAGGTGGATATGCCTTGCAGACACACCCACCGGAACCGTCATCCGGCTCTCATTCCCTTTTGTGCTTTCCAATGTTTCAAGCACCATTCTGGTAATTCGTTCTATATCGTTGTAACTATCCATACTACTTTACCTTCGGCAAAATCATTTCCACATCGTTGTGAGGCCTTGGAATTACGTGGGTTGCCACGAGTTCACCCAGTCCGCCTGCGCTGCTTGCTCCTGCTTCTACAGAAGATTTTACTGCGCCGACATCACCGCGTACCATAACTGTTACCAGGCCGGAACCAATCTTCTCTGTGCCGATTAATGTTACATTTGCTGCCTTGCACATTGCATCTGCCGCTTCAATTGCCGCTACCAAACCTCTGGTTTCCACCATTCCTAACGCTTCCTGTGCCATAATATCATCCTCCTGTTTTATTTTCCTTTTTACCTGCTTCGTTTTCCTCCGGTTTCTCTTCCTCTGTTTCCTTCGGTACAAAATCCGGCGGATCTTCTCCTAACATCTTTGCATCGGAAGAACTCTCCGGCTTGCCTCTAAAACGGCTCGCCGACAATTCTACCATTTTGACGATTTCCGGATGCGGATTCGGAATCACTCCCACCGCTGCCGGTTTCTTGATTGCCTGTGTACTGCCGGCCTCAATTGCCTGCTTTACTGCTGCCACTTCTCCTTCTATTACCAGCGTGACCAGCCTTCCTCCCAGCTTACGCTCCCATGTGGCCAGCGTCACATCTGCCGCTTTACACATAATATCCAGGGAATCCATTGCGGCCACTACTCCGGTAATCTCTATGAATCCATATGCATTGCCCATGCCGGTTCTCCTTTTAACATTCTTCCGTTATGCTTTAAATTTAGGAAGAATCTTCTCTACGTCATTATGCGGTCTTGGTATTACATGTGTTGCCACAAGCTCGCCTAATTTGCTTGCAGCGCTTGTACCTGCTTCTACCGCTGCCTTTACCGCACCGACATCGCCGCGTACCATAACCGTTACCAGTCCGGAACCGATCTTCTCTGTGCCGACAAGCGCTACCTCCGCTGCTTTTGTCATTGCATCTGCAGCTTCAATTGCTGCCGTAAGTCCTCTTGTTTCTACCATTCCCAATGCTTCCTGTGCCATGATATGTCCTCCTTATACAATACATGTTTTCTTAAAATATTTTATTTTATAATATCAGTTTTTATCAAGTGCGCTGATTTTCAGCATCTTTTCCGTGTCCTCTGTAGGTCTTGGAATAATATGTCTGGATACAATTCCCGTATTCTGAACCGCGACTGCCTCTGCTGCTCTCATGGCTTCTTCCACGTCTGCAACACTTCCTCTGAATTTAACCGTAACCAGAAGCGGTACCGGCAGAGAATCTGCATTGGCAGGCTTGTTCTTATCAAATACCTCCAAATGCACGTTTGCCGCTTTACAGCCTGCATCCGCTGCCAGAAAAGCACATACAAGGCCAAATACCTCCAGCAGCCCCACTGCTTCCTGATTATTACGTGATGTCTGTTTTCTCATGCAAACCTCCATGCTGCCGCCCTGCGGCATCTAAAATCAGCCTACTTATTTACGATTGCAATCTTAAGTCCGGTCATTGCAAGATTTGTTTTCAGCGCTTCGTTAATTTCCTCCAGGGGATATTTATGCGTAATCAGCTCTGCAAGAGGGAGACCGATTCCCTTTGCCCGTTTCAGGAAATCAAATGTTGTTGCATAGTCACGGAGGGTATATACCCAGGAGCCTACCAACGTGATTTCCTTAGAACATAAATCAAAATGCGGGTTAATCGTTGCATCACCGCCGTTTACAAAAAATCCAAGCTCGCAAAGTCCGCCGCCAGTACGGATAAATTTGTAAATGTTGGCATGTGCCGCCGGATTTCCTGTACACTGAAAGGCAAAATCTGCCAGATGTCCATCAAAGGAATCCTCTACTGCACCTGACAGCGCTTCAATTCCCTGAAAATCTTTAAAACTTACCGTATGGGATGCGCCCAAACGCTTTGCAAAATCAAGTCTGGTCTGATTGCCGTCTACTGCCGTAATATTTTCAATTCCCATAGTCCGCAGTACTGCAATACAAATCAGTCCGATGGGACCGCAGCCCTGTACGACAACTCTGCTGTTAAACCGCAAAATACCTGTTGTCTTGGCCCGTTCCACTGCATGAATAAGAACAGCGCAGGGCTCGATCAGAATTCTGGAATCCAGATCCAAATCGCTTACATTAAATATTGTAGAACCGCCGCGAACCAATATGTAATCGGAAAACCATCCATTCAAATGAATATCGTCATCCGGCAGCAGACCGTATACGTCTGCATCTCCTACATTCTGCTTATTCAGATCATACATCGTAATGTCCGGATTATCCTTAAAGATCATACAGGTTACTACCTTATCACCAAGATGAAGGTCTTTTCCAGCACTGTCTTTTTTGACATTTTTTCCCATTTTTACAATCTCTCCGGTGCCTTCGTGCCCAAGAGCCACCGGAATAAGTCCGAAGGGATCTCGTTTAAATTCATGAGCGTCGGTGCCGCACACGCCGCACCCCTCAACCTTTACAAGAATATCGTCATCGCCTACCTTCGGCATAGGGAATTCTTTTATTTCGAATTTTTCCAACTCCGTAAGCATTGCCACATGAGCAGTGTCCGGAATCCCGGCCGCCGTGCCTGCAGCAGATGACGGAAGCTTCTCACTGCCGGATATCTGGTTCAGAATCTGTTTGACGATCTGTTCCACATCCCGTTCGTTTACTGCCATTTTCCTACCTCCTCTGTTATCGGATGCAAAGACTGTCTGACATGGTGCAGCGCCTTCTCTTTGTAAATGCCTGCGCACTTGTCAGTCCTTCACCCGTTCTGGATGCAATCGTAAAAGTACAATAGCCTTCACCGCCAAATCCCAGCGCGGCATAACTCGGCCCGTTCTTTACTAAGATTGCTGTATCAATCGCTTTTGCATATGTTGTAATATGATCCACATTTTTGGAATGGATATGAGCAGAATGACGGTTGCCGTGCTCCAGCCATACGGCTGTCTCCACACCCTCTTCAAAACTCTTTACTCGAACCATACCCAGAATCGGCATCATCAGCTCCTCCGTAATCAAAGGATGCTCTTTCTCTCCTTCAAATACGATACATCTGATTTCCGGTCCTGCTTCTACGCCTACCATGGACAAAAGCTCTCTTGCACTTCTTCCCACGCATTTTCGGTTCAGTGCTCCCTTTGGCGTAATAACGGTAGACGTCAGCTTGTCCTGAATTTCTTTGCTTGCCAGATAACAGCCGTTTTCGGAAATCATATAATGCATCAGCTCATCTGCAATGCCATCCAGTGCAACGATTTCCTTTTCCGCAATACAGGGAAGATTATTGTCAAAGGTACAGCCGTTTACGATATCCTGCGCCGCCTTTCTCACATCCGCCGTTTCGTCTACCAGTACGGGCGGATTGCCTGCTCCCGCGCCGATTGCCCGCTTTCCTGAGGAAAGCACTGCCGTTACCACACCCGGACCTCCGGTGGCTACCAGAAGCGGTATTGCCGGATGCTTCATCATAATGGAGCTTGTTTCCAGCGTCGGCACTTCTACAGTAACCGCTACATGATCCGGTCCGCCGGCTTCCAAAGAAGCCTCATTGATCATATTAATTGTATAAATTGTTGTTTTCTTTGCGTTTGGGTGGGGATTAAATACTACCGTATTGCCTCCCGCAATCATACCTATGGAATTACAGATAACCGTTTCCGAAGGATTGGTAGCTGGTGTAATCGCTCCGATTACGCCAAAGGGTCCCATTTCCACCAAGGTCAGTCCCCGGTCTCCCGACCACGCCGTAGTACTCAAATCCTCTGTACCGGGGGTTTTATCTGCTGTCAGATGATGCTTCATTATTTTATCACCGACATTTCCCATTCCTGTTTCATTTACACCCATATTTGCAAGTATCTCTGCATTCTCATGGGTTTTCCTTCGGATCGCGGAAATAATCTTCTCTCTTTGATCCAAAGATAAATTGCGGACAACCTTCTGTGCTTCGATAGACGCCGAAATTGCATCATTCATATTCTGAAATACGCCATGCATGCCCTCTACCTCAGCGGTTATCTGCATATTTGCCATGACCTTCTGCACGATACTGTGAATCATGTTCTCATCTACAGACACGCTATTACCTCCTTTAATATGGATTTACCATAAGCAGCAAGATCTGTATCCTCAACAGCGCTGCCGCCTGACACTCCGATAGCGCCTATCATCGTATCTCCCACCATCAACGGTTCACCGCCGCCTAATATCATTACCTTTCCTTCATTGGAAAACTGAAGACCGTACAAATCCTGCCCCGGCTGACACAAACGCGACAGCTTCGCTGTTGACATCTGAAATGCCGTTGATGTATAGGTTTTATTCAGCGCCACATCAAAACTGCCGTAGTAAGCGCCATCCATACAATGCACTGCAATCGGCCGTCCCGACGCATCAGATACTGCAATCACAACCCGCATATCTGACTCCTTCGCCTTCTCCTCTACTTTTTTAATCAGTCCAACAGCCAGTTCCAGGGACATAACCTCTTTTACGATAGCGTTGCCGACGATACTCTCTACTGTTTTCTCCAGCTTTGATTTATCCATAGATTATTTTCCCAGCTGTTCTAAAACCTTTTTTGTAATAGCAGCTACCAGCTCCTGGCTGTCCGATGTATCTGCAGAGGAAGAGCAGGAACCGCAGTTATGGCAGTTTGCTTTGCCTTTGTTCTGACACAAATCTGCCGGATGGCGTCCCGGAAGTCCCATTTTTCTTCTGATCTCGTACAGTTTCTCCACATTGGCAGGACTGAACTCCTTCGGTCCTCCAAGCTGTCTTGCTTTATACAAAAGTTCTGCATAGAATTCAACCGATTCCATTTTCATGTATGCCGCAAGCAGATCCGTAGACCAGGTCAAAGCGCCGTGGCTCTCCAGCAATACAGCATCAAAATGCTCCAGATACGGCTCCACTGCATCCGGAATTTCCATTGTAGAAGGTGTTCCGTAGGGTGCAATCGGTACGCATCCAAGTGCGATCACTGCCTCCGGCATAATCGGCTGCGTCAGTGGAATTCCTGCAATTGCAAAGCTTGTTGCAAATGTCGGGTGTGCGTGAACAACAGAGCCTACGTCCGGTCTCTTCTGATATACACGCATATGCATTTTAATCTCAGAAGAAGGCTTAAATCCTTTGTTTGCCTGAATCACATTTCCCTGGGCATCTACCTTACATATGTATTCCGGTGTCATAAAGCCTTTTGACACACCTGTCGGTGTACACAAAAATTCATTGTCATTCAGTTTCACGGAAATATTTCCGTCATTTGCTGCGACCATGTTGCGGTCATAAATTCTCTTGCCGATGTCGCAGATTTGTTTTTTGATTTCGTATTCGTTTTGTACCATGTTTTCTCCTTTTCTACTTTTTATTTTATTTTAAAATTTTTAAAATAAAGTTCACGTTTCCCAGGGCATCACATCTCCCGGCTCCCGCAGATATTCCAGAATATCCGCAACCCCTTCTCCTGTTTTGGAACTGACAAAAAAGATTTTTTTACAGCCTGTGAGTTTCAGCCAATGCTCCGCCTGCTTTGGACGCGCATCTTCTCTGTCTGTTTTTGTCACGATTCCGATCACATCTCTGTTTACCATACAGGTAATATTAGGCGGATACAATGAATATGGTTCATTGGCTGCCAGCAGCAGACCTACCACATCGGCTTCATAGGAATACAGGGCAAGAGCCCGTCCCAGTTTTGCCGTCTGTATATATTCGCCGGGCGTATCGATAATCACATCAAAATAATTGATGTACTGGGTTTTCCGATACAGAATGGTTTCCCCTTTCAGCGCTTGTGTCAGCGTCGTCTTTCCCGCTTCACTGCGCCCCATTAATATGATTTTTTTCATGTTTTTGTCAGCCGGCATATGGTATAGCCCAGCGTCTCCTCCGAATAACAGAGAATCGATTGTATCGCCGCTTCCACTTCAGATACTGTCCCTGTTACGATTACAGAACCGGAAAACCGGTCTACAAATCCAAGATCGGCACCGGAGGATTTCAAAGCAATATCCGCAATAATAATTGCCGTCTCCGCCGGACTCACAGTAAGTACGCCAATCGCTGATTTTGCATATTCCACTGCCGGATTTAACCCCAGCTTTTCATAAAGTACGCCATCCGGATTGGCGATAATATGTGCCAGTGTAATCTGCTTTCCCGGAACCAGTTCCTGTATAATTCTCTGTTTCTCTTCCATACTTCTGCTCCTTGTCAGACTTCACTGTCCCTGCCTGTTGCAGGAATCTTCTGACTTGTCTTCATTATATAATAGCGCTCATGTAAAGTCAACACAAAACCACGTTTTTTCATTTTGTTTTTGACCTTTTTTCCTGTTTTTCTTCTTTGTTTTTTGGTTTTTTGTTTTATTTTTATTGTTTTTCTATGGTTTTTATGCCATAATAAATCTATATACGGCACCATACCAATGAAACATTTCCGGAAAGGAGCTTTTATGCAAAACATTCCGATTCTATTAGATATTCATACCCACAGCCTTGCGAGCGGCCATGGTTCTTCCGATACCATTACGGATATGGCCCGTTTTGCTGCAGACCATGCTCTGCAGATTCTCGGTATTTCAGAACACGGTCCCGCCACAAAGGCATCGGCCGGAAGCTCTTATTTTATGAATCTGCGCCTTGCCGAACGCAGACGATTCGGCGTTTCTCTGCTGTACGGCATTGAACTCAATCTGCTGAACGAAAACGGAGACGTTGATCTGGATGACGCTTTGCTTCAAACCCTTGATTATGCGCTGGTGGGTATGCACCATCCGATTTTCACATCCGGCACAGCTTCTTCTAATACAGAGGCATTCATTCGTTCTATGAAACACCCTTCTGTTCGTTTCCTTGCTCATCCGGACGATGGAAGATTTCCTCTGGATTATGAACGGCTTCTTCAGGCTGCTGCCAGACACCATGTATATCCGGAAATCAACAATGCCTCCCTGATGCCAGGCGCATACCGGACAAACGGACATCAAAATGTCAGACGCATTCTTTCCATATGCAAAGACCTTAAGCTCCCCGTTCTGCTTTCCAGTGACAGCCACGGAAAAGAGCACATCGGTGATATGCACTGTATTTTTCCCCTTATTGATGCATGCGGCTTTCCGAAAGAGCTTATTCTTAATGCCAATCCCGCTCTTTTCAAACAGATTCTTTCTGCGCCTGCGGCTTCTGTCTAAAAATAATAAATCGGCATATCCTCTCCCAGTCCGAAACTTTCATTGGGAAGTGCAGGCCTCTCCAGTATTCCGCGGTTTTGCTGATAGTCATTCTGCTTTGCAGCCTTCCCGGCGGATTTTGTCCTGCCCTTTTTTACAGGGGCTTTTTCTGTTTCCTGTGTCTCTGTTTCTGTTTTCTTTTCCGCCGCTTTTGCGGCTCTTTCCATACTTCCTTTACCTACTGCCATATCTGCTTATCTCCTCTGCCAGCTTTTTAAATTCCCCTGCACTCCTTGCTGTTCTTTTGTATACCGATACAGGCTTTGAGGCATCCTGTGCCCATTCCACTGCAGAATCCACATGAATAAAGGTATCAAAAACGTGGATTCTATCAAAATGATCCAAAATATCTCTCGCCTGTTTGTAATAATTTTTCCGCTCATCGACTTTTGTAATCAGTACCCCCATGACAGCCGCGTCTGTGATATCCTGAATATCATTCAGAAAATCAAACATATTCGCCAGTCCGAAAAATCCCCAGGGCGAAGCCTCCACGGGTACGATGATATAGTCGGAAGCACACAAAATATTAATCACCCAGGCGCCCAGCGTCGGCGGTGCATCGATCAGGATATAATCGTAATCTCCTTTTTCCGTAATAGATTTCAGGCATTTTTTTAAGGTGAATTCCCTCTGTATCATAGAAAAAAGCTTATACTCTATCTGACTCATCAAGATAGACGAAGGAATCAGATCCAGATTTTCATAAGGTGTGGAAATGACGTATTCCTGCAAATCCCTCCTGTTGCTGACTGCTTCGTAGAGATTTTTCCCGTTTCCTGCCATATCCAGCACTTTTTCTTCGTCAAAGAAGGAAAGCGACAGATTAAGCTGCATATCTCCGTCTACCAGTAAAACCCGTTTCCCCGCTGCAGACAACTCATATCCCAGATTTGCACAGGAGGTAGATTTTCCGCTTCCGCCTTTATTGTTTGTAAAACAAATTGTAACAGCCCCTCTGCCGTCTTTCATTCTCATCACTCCAGCGTTTATTCATAAATCTTTATTTCAAATGATTCCGCTACACATGCCCTTGCCTGTACCAAATTTTCAAAGATACCGTCCTGTATCATCTGTGTCAGAATATTTCCAATGGCGGTAGCCTCTCCCGGACCTGCATGCACAGGAATACCTGTATATTTTGCCGTCAGCTCATTCAGATAAACGGCATTGGAGCCTCCTCCGATGATATGAATCCTGTCATATTTCTTTCCCGTGAGCTTTTCAATTTCTTTTAATTTCTCTGCATAGCATTTTGCAAGGCTGTTATAAATAACCGAAGCCAGCTCCGGCAGCGTCTCCGGCACTGTCTGATTTGTCTTTCTGCAATAATCCTGAATCGCCGCGGTCATGTCATCCGGCGAGAGGAAACTGTCATCTTGACAATCCACAATGGTATCAATGGTTTCTCTGGAGGCCTGCTCACACAGTTCTCCGTAAGAAAGATCTGGCGCCAGCTGTCCTCTAACCGACTGAATCATCCAAAGCCCCATAATATTCGTCAAATAGGTGATCTTCCCGTTATAGCCTCCTTCATTTGTGAAGTTTGCTTTTTCGCTTGCCTTAGAGCAATCCGGTTCCGTCCGCTCAACTCCCATCAAAGACCATGTACCGGAACTGATATAACAGGTATCCTCCTCATTAGAGGGAATTGCCATAACCGCAGACGCCGTATCATGCGTAGGCGGCAGAACCACCTGGCAGTCATATCCTACCAATTCCTTTACTTCGTCTGTCAGAGAACCGATCGCCGTACCCGGCATCTGTATTTTCTGAAACATCTCCTTACGAAAACCGAGCATTTCGATCAACTCATAATCCCAATCCCTTGTTACGGAATCCACCAGCTGACTGGTCGTTGCTTCCGAATATTCCTGCACCATGCTGCCACAGAGTCTGTAATGAAAATAATCGGGAATCATCAGCATTGCCGTTGCCTTTTCGATATGGTCCGGATGCTGCTTCTTCAAGGCCATAAGCTGATAGATCGTATTGTAAATCGCCTTTTGGATTCCGGTTCTTGCATACAGCTTCTCTTCGCTGATGATTTTATAAACCTCCTGATCCATACCGTCTGTTCTGTGATCTCTGTAACCCACTGCTTTCCCTAACATGTTTCCGTCTTTATCCAGCAGCACATAATCTACACCCCATGTATCAATCCCGACGCTTTCGGGAATCTTTCCGATTTCACGACATTTTTTCATGCCGGCTATAATCTCATCAAAAAGACGCTCTACATTCCAACAGAGTGTTCCGTCTTCATTGTCCATACCGTTCCAAAAACGATATACCTCTTCTAAGATTATTTTTCCGTCTTTCAGCCTCCTGTGGGCCCGGAAATAATCCGCGAACTCCGCCATGGTCATATCATC
>CANODN010000021.1 GCA_947564765.1 uncultured Roseburia sp.
ATACCAGCTCTTTTCCAATATTTAGCTGTTTCTTCATCTCTTGGACAATCTTCATACTCTACGGAAAAAGACGTTATTTTCTGTCCTTTTGGAATATATTCTTCAATGGATACCGTATTAAATTCTACCTTCTCAGGAAAATGAATTTCCAAGGTTCCCGTTGTCTCTCCTTCTGCCGCGGACCAGTATGTATCATCATACATCTTGCCTTCCGGTATAGAATCCAGTACATTCATCGGCGAATACTTTTGGGAATTCCCCCATACTGAAGATGCCGATGCCGTAACACCCGGCACTTTTGTCAGATCCTCCGCAAAAGAATCTTTGATTGCCTGTGTAAATTCCAACAACCGTTCTTTCTGCGCATCATCCAACACACCGTCGCTGTTCGGAGATACATTCAGCAAAAGTGCGGAGCCATGTCCAACCGACCGATAATACATATCAGACAGATTTGCCATAGAACGCAGGGAATTCTGCTTAGCAGGTCCCCAGAACCAGCCGTTACTCAGTAGTTTTGCATCACACTCCGGTACACTCCAGGTATCACCATCCGCAAATCCTCTAATATAGTTATGTCCTTCAACGTTTTCTCGAATTCTTTCGTAATTATCACCTGCAACTACTTTAGACCACGTCCGATCATGCGCATAGCCTTCTTCATTTCCAATCCAATGTATGCCTCCCGTGCTGCCAAGCTTCGTTCCGTCGCTGGCAATTCCCGCCATATGCGTACCAAAAATCTGGCAGTTGGGATTCTTCTCTCTAATCGTCTCATAAATTCTTTTCCAGTCGTAAGTCTGCGCATACTCTGAACTATTGGCACCATCCATCCACCATTCTACAAAACGGTCTGTGCCCCTGCGCTTCGGGTTGTTATTGCCATATTTATAAATCGGATTGCCGTTTTCGTCTTTTAATTCATTGCCGTTTTCATCTTTTTTCGTGGCTGTACAGATTTCACGAATCTGGGCAACGTAAAGATCCTGATAATCTTTTCCCCCATTAGTATCTTTGCCGTCTCCCGCCGATCCATTCTTTTTTGTGCTCCTGTCGTCTCCGTAACATCCGTATTTTTCTTCATGAATATCCCAGGGAGACAGGTATAATCCCATGTCCATGTTATATTTGGTACATGCATCAGAAAGTTCTTCCAAAATATCTCGTTTACCGAAAGAATATGTAATAGCGCCAATGCTGTAATCCGTCACCTCAGAATTCCATAGACAGAATCCATCATGATGTTTTGCTGTAAGCATAACCTTGCAAAACCCTGCATCCTGCAGCATTTTTACAAGTGCGTCTGCGTCAAAGGTATCTTCCTGTAATGGGAAAAGATCTTCTGTTGCATACTCGCCATATCCAGTTCCCCATTCCACATTATGATATGTATTGGGACCAAAATGACAAAAGGCCGCTAATCCGTGCGTCTGATAATATCTTTGTTCATCGTTTGGCACCGGTCCATAGCTTTCCGGTTCTTGTATTTCGTTCTCTCCTCCTGTCAACTGATCCTCTGTTATCATACCTACTGGTTCCACAGCCTTTATGTCCATGCCCGCAATAGAAAATGATTGAAGCATCATAGCAGCCGCTAACGTACAGGCTGTAAATAATTTTCGTTTTTGCATGAAGATTCCTCCCACATATTTTTTGTAATTATATAAATTATACGATAGCTCCATGCTTTTTACAATGAATTTTGTGATTTTTTACAATTTTCTATATTTTCATTTATGTCTCGTTATAAAACAATTTTCAATGGATTTTTACACGCAACAAAAAGAGAGGATACCTGTTATAACATATCCTCTCTTTGACAGACATTTTCCTACTGTTCCATCTGCCTCCCCAAAAAACCCGCTGCCGTAACCGCCAGCTTATGTTCCGTATCTCCCATTGGATGTTTCTCGTTTTTATCGGAAATTACTACCGCTCCAATTGCATCTCCCTGACAGATAATCGTTGCTACTGCCTGAGAACACAATTCCCCGGTATCGTCCAGTGTAATTTTTACAAAGCCTTCATCCTCTTTATTTGCCACAAAGTCTTCCCTGTTTTCAATAATCCCCTCCATTTGCTCACTTAAGGGCTTTCCGTCAAAATCCTTTTTGCCGCTGCCTGCCACAGCTACTACATGATCCCTGTCCGTAATGCAGACCAGATTTCCGGTCGTCTGGGACAGACTTTCCGCATACTGTCCGGCAAACTGGCTTAATTCCCCAATGGGAGAATATTTTTTTAAAATGATTTCACCCTGCCTGTCCGTAAAAATCTCAAGAGGATCGCCCTCCCGAATCCGCAGCGTCCTGCGGATTTCCTTTGGCACTACCACTCTCCCCAAATCGTCTATTCTGCGCACAATTCCTGTTGCCTTCATATGAAACATTCCTCCATTTACATTTTCTATCGCCTGCCGCGGCGCAATTTTTTTCATGAAATTAGCTTCCTGTGATGATAGTATTTGTAAATAAATGAAATTTATGCAAAAAAGAGCAGTTCGGCAGCAATGATAAAGCCGAGGACCAAATCACTTTCAAAGTCAAAAAACGCAAGAGCACTTGACAGAAACGCACAACCGAGAGTAAAATTTACAGGTAACAAAAAATATATTATAAAAAGAAGAGGAGAACATGAGATGAAAAAAATGAAACGTGTAGTAGTTGGTTTATTGGCACTCGGAATGGCATTTACAATGACAGCCTGCGGCGGTAAAGAGCAGACCGTTACCTATCAGGGCGAAATGGAAGAGAGCGGCCTTAAGGCAAAAGACACTATGACATTTACAGCAAAAGGCGATCTCGTTCAAAAGCTGACAGAAGTAATCGAATTTGATATTTCTTCCTTTGATGATGAAGTAAAAGAACAGCTCAATTCCGTTTACGAAGACTTATCCGGACAGTACAATGAAGTCGAGGGTGTAAGCTGCACCATGACAACGGACGAAAACAGCATCACCTTCAATATTGATGTTGATACAACAGGCGGTGCAGTAAAAGAGCTGACAGACAAAGGCTTTCTGCAAATGGACGGCGGCGACGGAAGCGGTAAGATTTCCTTAAAAGCAAGCGCTGCATCCCTGGAAAGCAGCGGATATGAAAAAGTAGAATAAGAACGATACATAAAAGAGCTGCAGTCTCATAAGCTGCAGCTCTTTTTGATTGCAAATTAATCGTGAAGTTCGTCGCTGTCAAAGGTTTCACAATATCTTGCATAAAAGGAAGGTTCTTCTCCCTTGACATAAAGGTGGGAAACCTCTCCGAATCTGCTGATACGGAAAGAGGCAATACCTTCTCTCCGCTCTTCCGTCATCACTGTCGTAACGGAACTCGGAGCCGCACAGAATCCGTGCCAGAGTACCATTGGCGCAACTCCGATCAAATGCCCGAGCAATACGCATTCCAGCCCGAAGTGGCAGAAAAACGCAAGCGTATCGCGATTCGCCTTCTTCACACGATAAAAATTACCTTCCCTGCGGTATCCGTTTTCCTCCAAAAGACGATCAAAGGATTCCGTTACCCAGGCATATTCTTCTAATACATGTCCTTCCCGCATCAGCTCTGTTTCGGCCCACAGGTCTTTGTCATAATATTCTTTTATATTTGTCCAGTCCCGGGGAAGAAAATCCCAACAATTAATAGAATATCCCTTATCTGGTCTTATGACCTTCCCCTCAAACTCCCGCAGCCATTCACATTCCACCGCCTGCATCTGTTTTTTTGCAAGTGTGGGAGCCGCAGTGTCCTTCGCTCTGCCAAGCGGCGAAACATAACACCTGTCAATTTTAACGTCTGCCAGATATTCGGCAAGATATTCTGCCTCCCGAAATCCTTTTTCTGTTAAAGAATCCTTTTCGTAATCCGGCTCTCCGTGCCGTATGAACAGTAGTCTCATCTTCGCCTCCTAAATTATTTTACTGGCACAGCTCACACATCTGCTGCCATTTTTTCTCCATATCCGCTACCAGTGCAAACTGCGTCCGGCAGCGATCCAGATTATGTTTCTCTCTGGAGATTTTAAAATATACGTCACCCTCCAGATAATCCGCCAAAAAGCGCATTCCGCATTCCAGTGTCATCATTTTGGCTCCCATCGGCAATACTTTTACTTCGTTTGGTGTCAGTCTGCCGCCGCAGCCCTCTAAAAATCCTTTGACATAAATTTCAAACAATTCTAAGGATAAGGATACCTTTGATACATCCGGCTCATCCTCTGCCGCCGTATTTGCTCCAAAACGGATTGCATCGCCAAAATCATGTGCGGAAAGCCCCGGCATAACCGTATCCAGATCAATGACACAGATTGCCTGATGTGTCGTAGAATCGATCATAATGTTATTCAGCTTGGTATCATTATGGGTTACGCGCAACGGAAGCTCTCCCTTTGCAAGCATATCATGAAGCTCAGACACTTCCTTGCTTCTTGCCCGTACAAAGGCAATTTCTTCCTGTACCTCTGCGGCTCTTCCCTTTACGTCTGCTTCTACTGCCTTTTCAAAATCCTGATAACGCTTTGCCGTATTATGGAAATTGGGAATCGTCTCATGCAGTGTATCTGCCGGGAAATTTGCAAGCTGTGCCTGGAATTTGCCGAAGGCTACAGCACTCTGGTAAAAATCTTCATTGCTTTCCACTGCATCAAATGTCTGCGCACCCTCAATAAACTCATATACACGCCATTTACTGCCGTCTTCATCGGTATAATATGATTTGCCATCCTTTGTCATAACTACCGTAAGCGTCTCTCTCTTTGGATCTCCTCCCGTACGGCTGATTTCATCCCGCAGATAAGAAGTCACATTGATAATGTTTTCCATTAATTCATCTGTATTTTTAAATATCGTCGTATTAATTCCTTGCAGAATATATTTTTTGCCTTCCGACATCTGAGCCAGATATGTATGATTGATATGACCGCTTCCATACGGCTCTATAGATACGACATCCTGCTCTACCTGAAACTGTTTAATAAGTTCTTTCTTCTCCATTTTATTCTTCTCCTTATACTTCCCATAATTGTTTTGGATAAATACCCTGTGCCTTAAAATCTGCAATTGCTTTCATAACGGTCTCTTTGTCCTCTTTATAAGTAACGCCGTACCATCGGTCTTCTGACTTTAAGACAGCAACCTTTGCTTTTCCTTCTTCCATAAGCTGCTGTACGGCAGATGGAAGGAAAAATTCACATTTCAAAGGATTTGCAGAAAGATTTTCTTCTAAAAATGCCGGAAAACGCTTTTCAAGCTCTTCCATTAAATTCTGCTCAAATCCCCACATATTCATGGATGCAATGCTTCCTTCGGGAATCGTCACCCAGGTAGCGCCGTCATCTTCCGTATAAGCTGTCTCATCGCCTCGTTTTTCGATGCGGGTACGCTCGTGAATTTCCACCAGATGTCCGCTTTCATCGATCCTGCAGACGCCTCTTGCCACATGGCCGTTTTCTGTCAGGGTATTTTCCATAATATACCCTACCATAACATACTGATACATGCCGTTATCATCCTTTGGCTTGCTCAGATAATCATAAATCATCTGAAATGCATGGCGTCCGTAAAAATCATCTGCATTAATTACGGCAAAGGGTCCATCGATCTTATCCTTGCAGCATAAAACCGCATGTCCTGTTCCGAAGGGCTTCTGCCTTCCCTCCGGAAGAGAAAAGCCTTCCGGAAGTGCAGTCAGCTCCTGATATGCATATTCCACCTGCATCCGTTTGGCGATCCGGTCTCCGACACATTCTCTGAATACTTCTTCATTTTCTTTTTTGATAATAAAGATTACCTTTTCAAATCCTGCCAGCATAGCATCATAAACAGAAAAATCAAGGATCACATGTCCTGCATCATCCATTGGGTCCATCTGCTTTAAACCGCCGTAACGGCTCCCCATGCCTGCTGCCATAACAACTAATACCGGTTTGTTCATAACTATAGTTCCTCCTGTCTCTATGATTATTATTTTAAAAAAATTTACCGCTTCTTCTTTACGATCTTAGAAAATGTGCTGCTTACTACCTTCTGACCGTTTACCATTTTATAAGATTGAATCTTGTAATATGCCGTCTTTCCTTTTTTGGCTTTCTTATCCACATATTTCTTTGTTCCGGCTTTTTTAATCTCCGTAATCTTTTTATAGCCCTTCTTTTTCTTGTAGGAACGGTAGATGATATAGCCGTCTGCTCCGTCTGCCTTTTTCCAGCTGATCTGAATTCCTTTTTTGGTTTTCTTGGCTTTGACGCCTGTCGGCGCCGCCGGTGCAGATTGTTTCACTGCAAATTTTGCGGTCAGGCTAATCGCTCCTGTAACCATAAAGGTATAGGATGATTTGTCGGATACCTTTTGTGTGCCATTATACCAGCCTGCAAATTCATATCCTGTATTGGGAACTGCAGTTACCGTAACCGAACTTCCATACTCCGCTTCGGACTGTCCTCCTTTTACCGTTCCGCCGGCTTCCGCATTTGTTGTAACCGTATATTTTTCTTTCACAAATTTCGCAGTCAAATCGGTTTCGGTTTTTACCACAAAGGTATATGCCCTCTCTTCCGATACGCAGTCTCCCTCTTCATCAAACCACCCTGCAAAAACATATCCTGCATTGGGAACCGCAGTCACGGTAACCGGCTGATTGTATGGTGCATTTTTACTGCCTCCCGCTACGGTTCCGCCGGATTCTGACACCAGATTAACAGAAAATTCCGTTGCAAACTTTGCAGTTAATTTAGCAGCCGTTTCCGCAGTATAAATATAATTATATGATAAATCTTTTGACACTCTTTCCCCATCAATGTACCAGCCTAAAAATCCATGTGTTGCATCCGGCACTGCTGTAACTATAGTTTTCTTGCCGGGAGCCGCTGTAGCCTTTGCTAAAACACTTCCTCCCTCTTCGGATTTTGGTTCAAATGCTACCATTTCAACTTTTGGAATCTTAAAGCTGTAAACAGAATTGGGATTCAATACAAAGTTCAGGCTTTCACTGTCTGCCGTCACCTTTTCTTTTTGAACCGTAATGTTCTCGGGATTTTCCAGTGTATTCATATCTTCTACATTTTCCGAAGACATATACCACACATCAATCTCTTCATCCGTCAGATTCCAGTCATCTACCGAAATGTCCACTGCCGACACACCGGTATTTTTATTGTTGACAATCATGACATATGCATCTCCGGAATCGTCTGTAGTAGAGTATACATTGATATTGTTTACTGCACTGTTTCCGTTGCCGGTAAACACATCATTTCCGGTAATTGTCTCGCTTACCTGATGATTTCCCGTCATCTGATTGAAAATAGAAAACAGATGCGCCGAAGGCGTTGCCACAAAACGGTTGCCCTCACTGCTCTCATGGCATTGAATCACACATTGCTGCCATGCCCCCAGATTATCGCTTCCGGATGTGGTGTCCACCAGACAGTGCTTATTCTGATATGCTGCACCGGAATTGACACAGTCAATCATGTGGTTTGCAATATAAATCGCATGTCCCAGAGACGTCTGGTAATTGCTTGCCGGAGTAACTCCTAAAATTCCAAACTCGGAAACCGCTACCTTTTTGCTGTCATCCTGTGTAACCGTATGCATTTTAGTTTTGTAGGTTGCAATATTATTGGAAAAATTCTTCGCCTTTACCAGAGAATCTTCATAACCGGTAACTCCTCTGCTGTACGGATGGATGATTACACCGTCATACTTGTCATCATATCCTTTTGCATGCATTTTATCGATAAAATCATTCTGAAGCCGATCAACAATACCGGAATAAAGCTCAATATTGGGATCTACCGCTTTCATGGCATCGTAATAGTCTACAAATCCGGCCTGCTTCGTCTTATAATTGCACCGAATCTCTGCTCCGGAAGCCGGAATATTTCCGTTTGTGCCATTACCAAAGGTAATTTTTCCTGTTTCATAATCAAACAGACATACATTTGCCGCACCCTTGCCTTCCAGTGAATCTACAATTTCCCATTTCGCATCCGCGACATATACTTCCGCCGAATCTGCAACGACCGGCAGATAATATACATAACGCTCCTGATTCTGTGTTCCATCGCCGCGGGAAGCGGACGGCCTCCAGTCTCCTTTTTTTGCCACCCTGTTATTTGTCTGATAATAGCTTCTCTGTCCGGAGATGGTCATGGTGTCGCCTTCAATATAAAGATCTACTGTCCCTTTACTGTTCTCACTGATGCCGGACATCCAGTAATCCTGTCCGGTATCGCTGTATTCATTGCCCAGCTCAAAACGAATTACGCCATAAGGTTCTACGTGTCCGTTTGCTGCCCGCACTGCAGCCCAATCGGTACCGCCTCCCGGATTGGTACCGTCGTTTGGCGCATTTAAATATTCTACCAGATCTGCAGCATCCTGAGCGGTTCCTCTTCCCAAACCATACACAAAAATCGCTTCGGAATTTAAATCGTCATAAATCCACTTCATGGCTTCGTCCACGCCGAATGCAGGATCTACCGGCGTCTCTCCGGCATCAGAATAAAAGTTATTTCCGGCAATGGTTGTTGTCCGATCCTCTTTTGGTCCTATGGTATCCTTCCAGGTAAAGAGATTGGAAACCGTACCGCCCGGATAACGCACGGAACCGAATCTGGCATCCTTTGCCAGTGCGTTAAAATCATCGTTTATTTTGTCATTCTCGTTATCCCAGCTTCCGTAGCCGTAATTATGATAACGGTGATTGATGCCAAACATCGCAGAGGGTATTTCTCTGACTGTCTGAGATGTATCTACCTCTATTGTAATCGGGGTTTTTGCTTCATATGCGCGGACTGCAGACTGCAGCTCTGCAATCACGTCTTCTACAGCCGCAATATCCGCCGATGCATCGTCTCTGACTCCCTCTGCTTTGCGGATTGCCGCCTGGAGATTCACTGCTTCCTCATCCGTACCGTCTGCATTTAACGCTTTCGCACTTGCAATCAGCTTATCCAGCCTTTCTTTTGCTCCCTGTGCTTCCAAAATTCCGCTGTGCAGATCATAAATCGCTTTTACGGAGTCGGCGTTCAGCGCTTTGCTGTAATACCGAAGTTCGTCCATAATTCCGGTAATTGCAGAAGAATTTGCATTCTCTCTGTGGGTACCGACGCGGATATTTCCGCTGCCGTTTACAAGTGTCCCGGTAAGCGTTTCTCCATTGGTCTGCACGCCGTCCAGATAAAAGTATGCCTTTCTCGGGGAAACATCTGCGGCATCCACAGCCAGCATCACATGATGCCATTCTTCCCGTTGAATTGTCTGGCTGCAGTATCTGTTTGATGCATCCAGATAGGTTCCGTATTGACCGCTGTTCCCCAGCGTCAGAATCGCTCTTCCGCTGCCACTGCCGTCCTGATGAAAAACACTTGTGCCGTTGGCCGGCAGTGTTTCGTATTTGATCCATGCCCCAATGGTAAATGCATTGGACGTATTCAGTCCCAGATCTGCATCCGCAAGGTTCAGTGTAAGATAGGAATTGTTATCACCGCTAAAAGATGCAGCGCCGCTGCCGCCGACTCCTCCGGAACCGTTTAATGTGACTCCGTTTCCTGTTTTTGCCGCAGACACATTTGCCGCGGGCGCACTGCCTGCCAGCCGCTCGGCCTCCGTCTCTCCTTCAAATGTCCAGTATCCCACCAGTCCATCTGTCAAATCAGGCTCTGCCGCTTGTATCTGCATGTCTCCTGCCCCCTGCCAGATACTGCCGGCTGTCAGACTAACTGCCAACGCCAACGCCATGATTCGTTTTAATCGTTTATTCATGTACCCCTCCTCATTCAAAACCTTCTGTTGCCGTATACCTTGGATATCTTCGAACAGTATACTCCAAAGAGTGATCCTTACGGAACATTTTAACATATTCGCAAAGCTTTTTACAGTCTTTTTTGGATATAATCCACATAATCCGAAGAACACATCCAATATCTCTTTCCAGTCAAACAAAATCCTTTAAACAGAAACCCCCGGAAAGCTCTTCCCAAACGCTTCCCGGAGGTTCTCAATATCTGACATCCTGTGCCAGTTTTTTATATATTTTACAATTCCTCTTCTTCCACTTCCAGCTTATCCAGATGCCATACGTCATCTACATATTCCTGAATTGTACGGTCAGAAGAAAACTTGCCTACATGCGCCGTATTCAGCATCGCCATTTTGGCCCAGCGCTTTTCATCCTTATAGGCCTCTTCCACTTCCTTCTGCGCCTGTGCATAAGAACGGAAATCTGCCAGAATGAAATAGGTGTCTGCATACTGGGTACTCTGTGTATTTAACAGAGAGTTATACAGCTCACGGAACAATTCACTGTTCTGGGGAGAATAAAATCCGTTGATCAGCTGCATTAATACTTTACGGATATCCTGATCATTGTTGAAAATCTGCATCGGATTGTAATCTCTGTTTCTTTCGTGTGCGATAACCTCATCCGAGCTCATACCGAAAATAAACATATTCTCCTTGCCGACTTCTTCCAGCATCTCCACATTTGCACCGTCCATCGTTCCGATTGTAACGGCTCCGTTTAACATAAACTTCATATTACCCGTACCGGAAGCTTCCTTGCTGGCAGTGGAAATCTGCTCGCTCACATCCGCTGCCGCAAAAATCCACTCTGCATTGGATACACGGTAATCTTCAATAAATACTACCTTAATCTTATCATGAATGCTTCTGTCGTTGTTGATGACTTCTGCAACACTGTTGATCAGCTTAATGGTCAGCTTGGCAATTTTATAGCCTGCAGCTGCTTTTGCGCCGAAGATGAAGGTTCTCGGATAAAATTCCCGATCCGGATGCTCCTTGATCTCATTGTATAGATACATAATATGAAGAATATTTAAAAGCTGTCTCTTATATTCATGCAGACGTTTTACCTGTACGTCAAAAATAGAACGGGGATCTACATCAATGCCGTTGTGCTCTTTGATGTATTTTGCCAGCCTGACTTTATTCTGATACTTAATGTTCATAAATTCATGCTGTGCCTTCTCATCATCCGCATAAAGGGCTATCTTTCCGATCTTGCTTAAGTCCGTAATCCACTCTTCTCCCACATGGTCTGTTACCCATGCAGACAGCAGCGGATTGCCGTGAAGCAGGAAACGCCTCTGGGTAATGCCGTTTGTCTTATTGTTGAATTTATCCGGATACATCTCATAAAAATCTTTTAATTCCTGATTCTTCAAAATCTCCGTATGCAGTCTTGCCACACCATTCACGGAATGACCTGCTGCAATGGCGAGATGCGCCATTTTCACCTGTCCGTTATAGATAATAGCCATGCGCTCAACCTTGCCGTTATCCCCCGGATACTGCTGCTGGATCTGCAGGATAAATCTGCGGTTAATCTCTTCTACAATCTGATAGATACGCGGCAGGAGTCTTGAGAAAATCTCAATCGGCCATTTCTCCAGCGCTTCCGCCATAATCGTATGATTGGTGTATGCGCAGACTTTGGTTGTAATATCCCATGCATCGTCCCACTGAAGCTCTTCTTCATCCACCAGATAACGCATCAGCTCTGCAACTGCTACGGTCGGATGCGTATCATTCAGCTGGAACGCTACTTTCTTCGGCAGATCGTGGATGTCAGAATGCATCTTTTTAAATCTTTCAACTGCACGCTGCACACTGGCAGATACAAAGAAATACTGCTGTTTTAAACGAAGTTCTTTTCCCTGAATATGATTATCATTCGGATAGAGAACCTCTACCAGGTTTCTGGCCAGATTTTCCTGCTCTACAGCCTTATGATAATCACCCTTATCGAAAGAATCCAGCTCAAAGCACTCTGCCGGCTCCGCATCCCAGATCATCAGTGTATTGACCATATGATTGTTGTAACCGATAATCGGCATATCATACGGTACGGCACGCACAGACTGATAGCCTTCCTGCTGGAATTTCACTCTGCCGTCCGGCGTATTTACCGTACGGACATAACCGCCGAATTTGACCTCATAGGTATACTCCGGGCGTCTCAGCTCAAAGGGATATCCGTCCTTTAACCAGTTATCCGGCACTTCCAGCTGAAAACCGTCTTCGATTTTCTGTTTAAACATCCCGTAACGGTAGCGGATACCGCAGCCATAAGCCGCATATCCAAGAGTAGATAAGGATTCCATAAAGCAGGCTGCCAGTCTTCCCAGGCCGCCGTTACCAAGAGCCGGGTCCGGCTCCTGATCCTCAATGGCATTGATATCCAGTCCCATCTCTTCCAACGCTTCCGCCACTGCCTGATATGCTGTCAGATTAATCAGGTTGTTGCCAAGGGCACGTCCCATTAAAAATTCCATGGACATATAGTATACCACTTTGGGATCTTCTTTTTTCATGCTGTGCTGTGTTTCCATCCACTGATTGATGATCTCATCCTTTACGGCATAAGATACTGCCTGGAAAATTTCCTGTGCGCTGGCTTCCTCTAATGTCTTACGGTAAAGCTTTCTGACATGATCTTTTACTTCTTTTTTAAACTGTTCTTTGTCAAATACTTCCTTCTTCAAGCGAGCTCCTCCTTTTTCACTTCCAGAACGACATGTTCTCCATTAATATTCCATTCTTTTTCATATCCGCCAAGCTTCTCTGTTGTAATCTCCACTGCAAGCACCTCCGAACAGATCGTATCCGGATTCTTTTCAAATACGCCGGATACTTTTTCTCCTGTCTGATAGGAAACTTTAATCTGATCCATTACTTCAAAGCCTGCTTCTTTACGCATTGTCTGGATCTTACTGATCAGCTCCCGGACAAATCCCTCTTCTACCAGCTCTTCGGTCAGGTTCGTATCCAATACAACTGTTACTTCATTATCTCCTTCTGTTACATAACCCTCCATCTGAGTCATGGTAATAAGCAAATCGTCTTCTAATAATACAACTTCTTCGCTGATGCTGTCAAGTTTCAGCACACCCTTGCTCTTAAGCTGCGCCATAGCTTCATTTCCGTTTAGATCAGCCAGTGCCTGCTTAATCTGTCCAAGATATTTTCCGTATTTCGGACCTACGGTACGAAGCTGGGGCTTAAAGGTGTAATCCGTAAATGCACTGACATCTTCTGTAAATTCCACTTTCTTTACATTCAGCTCTTCTTCGATGATTCGTGTATAAAACTCGGAAAGATCATAGGGCGCCTTCACATACATCCTGCCGATGGGCTGACGGTTTTTGATGTTGGCGGAATTACGGCACGCCCTTCCCATAACAACAATCTTTAAGACTGCCTCCATATTCTTCTCCAGCTCTTTGTCGATGACAGATTCGTCTGCTGTGGGGAAGTCACACAGATGAACGCTTTCCGGCGCGTTTTTGTCGATGCTTCCGACTAAATTGCGGTAAATATCCTCTGCCATAAAGGGAATCATCGGCGCCGCACATTTGGCCACGGTTACAAGGGCCGTGTACAAGGTCATATATGCATTGATCTTATCCTGCTCCATGCCCTTGGCCCAGAAGCGTTCTCTGCTTCTTCTGACATACCAGTTACTCATTTCATCTACAAATCCATCCAGTGCTCTTGCCGCTTCCGGAATCCGGTAATTTCCAAGATTCGTATCTACATCCCGAATCAGGCTGTTTAGTTTGGATAACAGCCACTTATCCATAACCGGTAATTTATCATAATCTAACGTATACTGACTTGCGTCAAATTCATCAATATTGGCATACAGCACAAAGAATGCATAGGTATTCCAGAGCGTACCCATAAATTTGCGCTGTCCTTCCTGCACAGCTTTTCCGTGGAAACGGTTGGGAAGCCAGGGTGCGGAATTGATATAGAAATACCAGCGGATGGCATCTGCACCGTATTTCTCCAGCGCTTCGAAGGGATCTACGGCATTTCCTTTGGACTTGCTCATCTTCTGTCCCTTTTCATCCTGTACATGGCCCAAAACAATTACATTTTCATAAGGCGATTGATTAAACAGCAGTGTAGATTCCGCCATCAGGGAATAAAACCAGCCTCTGGTCTGATCCACTGCCTCGGAGATAAACTGGGCAGGAAATTGCTGCTCAAACAATTCTTTATTTTCGAAGGGATAATGATGCTGTGCGAATGGCATAGCGCCGGAATCAAACCAGCAGTCGATTACTTCCGGCACACGGTGCATTTCTCCCTGGCATTTTGGACACTTTATGGTAACCTCGTCAATGTAAGGCCGGTGAAGCTCTACCTTCTCTGTCCCGGGATCTCCGTTTCGCTCCGCCAGTTCTTTACGGCTGCCGATGCATTCCTGGTGCCCGCATTCACATTCCCATACATTTAACGGCGTACCCCAGTAACGGTTTCTGGAAATGCCCCAGTCCTGAATGTTTTCCAGCCAGTCGCCGAAGCGTCCTTTTCCAATGGATTCCGGAATCCAGTTGACCGTATTGTTATTGCGGATCAGATCCTCTTTCACCGCCGTCATTTTAATAAACCAGGATTCCCTTGCATAATAGATCAACGGTGTGTCGCACCGCCAGCAGTGGGGATATTCATGCTCGAATTTCGGCGCGTCGAATAAAAGTCCCTTCTCCTCCAGATCCTTTAATACCATAGGATCTGCTTTTTTCACAAATACGCCCGCGTAGCTTGTTTCTTCCGACATTTCACCCTTACCGTTTACCATGACAGACGGTACGGGAATCGTTCACATTGCACCGGCTTTTGGTGAG
>CANODN010000022.1 GCA_947564765.1 uncultured Roseburia sp.
GATTTCTTCTTTGTCAAAAATGACGTTTCCCTCACTTTGCTTTAAAAATCCTGCTTTATTATTTTCATATATAATACCGATATTTCCATCGTTCATAAGCGTCAGAGAATTATATAAAAAGCCCCCTTCCTCAATCAACTTATCATATGCCCAGTCAAGTGTATCGTCGTCATTGACAAACGCAATCCTTACTTTTCCATGATTACGCTGACGGTTTCCAGGTCCTGCGGGATTGGCAAAAATAATTGCCTCTTTTGTCTGCCCGTCTTTCGGATCATACAAATCACCATAGTGCAGAACCGCCATCTCGCAATATCCTTCATTAATTCCTTGAGCATAAGTAACCTCGCCCCAGGTTTTTCCGCCGTCCTCGCTAACCGACATCGCAACATTAAGTGTCGCATTTTTCATAAACTGAATCAAATGTCCGTTATCTAATTCCACAATACAACTCTCATTCAACTCACGTGTATTGTTCTCGGTGCCGCCGTTTTGATTATCGTTTGGCGATCCTCCTCTGTGCCATGTCTCCCCGCAATCATCTGAATAAACATTATATGAACTGAAATTCGATGAGCCTGCTCCTTTTTTTATGGAATACATGGCAAAGATCAGCCGTCCTTTGTGTTCACCATGCTGAAGCTGTATACCCGCACCAGGACCTACGCCGAAAAACGACATCCATTCTGCCTTAATTTCCGGAGTAATGTCTCTCGGACGGGACCATGTCTTTCCGTCATCATCACTGTAAGTCATCATCATATAGACCGTATTCAATATACTAAGTTCTGCATTTTTATAAATGCTTCCGATTTTTTTACCGTTTTTATAAAGGGAACCCTGCTCCCGATACGGCGCCTCTGCCTCGGTCTCCACCTGGTATTCTGTCGTATTTCCCTCACTGTCATATACGGCTCCGCCTTCACGTATCGTATAAGTATTGCCGGCAGAATCGTTCAGAACCAGATACTTCTTTCCATTAATCTCCGTATAGCCGGTTCCGTTCAAAGCATCCCACAGACTCGTACCGTAGGGATTTAAATCAACCAGAATATAGAACCTTCCGTAATGCGGACTTTCGGGATCATTATCCACCACAATCTCCGGATCAATTGTATACGCATCTGCATCCGGCATATCGATAACCGGAATAACCGGACTCCACGTCTTACCATTATCTTCACTTCTGCGGACAACCGTGTCATTCACTCCCGTATCCGCATCTGTATACCATCTCTTGTCAATTGCCGCAACAACCGTTCCTGTCTTTCTTGAGGTCGTGATTGCCGGAATACGGTATGCTTTGGAACCATCAAATCCCGCATTAAAAATATCCCTGTTCGGTCCTTTATAATAACCCTCTAATTTTTGAGTCTGATCCGGATAAGCTGTCAAATTGGTATTCTCATGCAGAATCTCTATCTGATCCTGACTGATCTCACCCGCATAAATCTTTGCCCCGGAGCAATACACATTCTCTCCTTTTTGAATTGTAGAAAGATCCAGCTTACCATTGTATGCACCGTTGCCGACAACGCTGCCATCGACATAAATCTCAATCTGCGAACTATTTTTTACTACAGTCACATTATGCCATTTTGTCGTTCCAAGCGCCGTGCCTGCAGCTCCTTCCACTGTTGTGCTTCCTACACGGACGCCTGCTTTACCGCTTGTGGGATCTGCATAAATTTCCCCATCAGCTCCAAAGGTCATCAACGTCGTTCTGCTCTCTCCCGCTTCTTTGAGACGGTAAGCCACAGATAAAGCGCCAGCTTCCAGACCGGCTCCGGCTTCTACGTCAATGGCCGTATCCGAAAGATTTGCTCCCTGCCATACCGGCTCCTTCTGTGTAACAAATGATTTTTCAAGAACCACATTTTTCATGCTTCCTTCAAATTTCCAGCCGCTCGGACTGCTATAATCCTTTGAACCGCCTATTGTCAATGCCGTCGGTGCCCATGAAAGATCTTTCAGCAATACGGGACTGGTATTTCTAGCCACCTCCGTATCATCCATTCTCAAGATAACAGCCTCTCCTTTTCGGATCTCCAGCTCTGCCTTATGGTATTCGTTTGCGGCATAAGACGCATTGCCTGCCACAGTCAGCCCGCCTTTGATTTCAAAGGATAACTGCCCGTTTTTTAAATAAAAAGCACAATAGGAACCATTGTTCTCTAACATCAGAAGACTCTGCAGAGCCTTTTCCGCACTCAGCTTAAACTCCACAGACCATTTCATACTCTCCGTTCCCGCAATAAAATCCGTCAGTCTGTCCGCATAGGATGCAAGATATGTCTGACTGCTTGTGGATGTCGTCTCCGTATCGGTCAGATACCGAACGGTCTGGATGATCCGATCACCCTCCTGCGATACGTCAATTTCTCCATCTGCCGCCGCCGCAAAAACGTTACTGACAGACGCCATCTGCGTCATACTGAAAATCATGCAAAATGACAGTATATACGCAACCCATTGTTTCATTTTTCGTTTCATACCCCTTCTCCTTTTCTTAAAATACTGCACCAATAACCGCTTTTTCTCAATTCATTCCCCCTCAAAGGGGATTTATTTTATTTTAACATCTTCTCTTTAGAACCTCAAGCAATATTAAAAAATACCAAAAAACAGAATTGCCTTTTCCATTCCGCAGAGCTATACTTTTCTTAAAATAAGCACATGTGCATCTTTATATTTTAAGGAGGTATTCCTATGGGAAATACAGTAATCAAAATGAGCGGTTCTCACACCGCAGGCATAAAAGAAATTGCCAATGCTTTCCGAAGGGAAATCGGTGCAGATCTGGTTTCGGAAAGCTGTCAGGAATTCGACGGGGCAGCTGTTATTTTACTTTGCTTCGAAAAATACTATTTCCGGAACGGCAGTTATGCAAGTCTGACGGTTATGCTTACAGAGCAGGGCGAAGCGCAGACTGCGGATATTATCGGCTTCGGCGGCGGAACAGGATTGTTTAACTTCAGTTACGGAGCCAATTCCAATTTTACGGAAGCCGCAAAAAAACTCCTTACAAAATATGGTTTTCAGTAAATGCCGCTATGCTTTATAATCCAGCGGCAGCTTCTTCCAGCGTTTCCTCAGCAGATACGCGCCGTCCTTCGGCTGCCGCTGTCTTGTAAAAATGCCTTTTTTATTACCGTTTACACGCAGAATTCCTTCTGTCGTCTGGAAATCTGCAAAATTCCAGACCTGCTCACCCTTAATGAAATCATAGGAATCAAATACACTATTTACCATGTTCAAATATTCCTCCTGGTACTCCTGACTCCACATCACCGAAGGAAGCTTATGCTCCGTCCCCATGGTATCTGCCCCGTACTCCGTAAAAAGGAAGGGCTTATTTAAATTCAATGCCTTCCAGGCGTCCAGTTCCTTCCGGAACAACACCTCCGCCTCCGAAATTTCATAGCCGCCTTTGACATACCAGCCGTAATAACGGTTCAAGGCAATGATATCGCTGAATGGATAGCATTTGCATACGCCGGGCACGGAATTCATTACCAATGCAAAGGTCCGGGGCCGTTTCTGCACATCCAGCTCATGGGCCAGATCAAATATCTCTTTGAAATACGGCACCGCCGCGTCGCTGCTTGTCTCCGGCTCGTTTAAAAGACTCCAGGCAATTACGCTGGGATGATTTTTATCTCTTGTAATCAATTCTTCTAATGCACGCTTATGCGCTTTTAACAAAAGGGGCGTTGTTTCTTTTTCAAAAAATGCTGTTTCTTTTCCGGTGCTTGCCTCCATAAAATTCATCAAACTGGCAAACAGTCCTACTGCCGCCACCTCATCAATGATCAGAAAGCCTTCCCGGTCCGCCATTTGATAAATCTCTTCGCTGTAAGGATAATGGGCCGTCCGGAAGGAATTGGCTCCAATCCATTTCATCAGCTCAAAATCACGCTTCATTACGCCGATCTGAAAGCCTCTGCCTACAATATCGCTGTCCTCATGCTTCCCAAAGCCCTTCAAATATACCGGCTTTCCATTCAGAAGGATGGATGTCCCCTTAATCTCTACGGTACGGATTCCGATTTCCTGCTCGTATTCATCCAGCAGCCGGTCTCCATCGGTAATGCGAATCACCAGACGATACAAATAGGCCTTGTGCACCCGCCAAAGATGCGCATTTTCCACTTCCAAAACGCCGGATTTCCCTTTTGCCAGAGCCGCCTGTTTTCCTTCCTCGTCAAACAGTTCGACTTCTACGGCATGCTCTCCGGTTGTCTGAACAGAATAATTAATTTCGGCGTCTCTTCCCGAAATTTTATAGTCCAGATCAAAATCAAATACATACTCCTTTGGAACCGACATTAGATAAACGGAACGCTGCAGACCGGAATAATTAAAGAAATCAAAATAAGGCTTGCTCATTTTTCTGCCATTCGGCAGCGTAATTGTTTCTCCGCAGGGTATATTGGTTACCGTCAGTTCATTGTTGACCTTTACAACAACTTTATTGTACGCATTATAACAAACGTGCTCTGTGACATCTGCGCAAAAAGGAAGAAAACCGCCTTCGTGACTGGCAATTTCCTTCCCGTTTACAAATACAACCGCCCGGTGCGTCGCAGCGCCGAAGCGGATAAAAATTTTGTTTCCTTCCCATTCCCCCGGTACAAAAATATCTTTTTCGTACCATACATCCCCGGTAAACTCACGGATTTCTTTTCCTGTATAAAAATCCTGAAAGCTGGCGGGCACAGGAATCAAATCTTTACCCGGAATCCCCTCTGCAAAACCTTTTTCTTCTCCCCATTCTTCCTGATCCAGATGAAATTTCCACATACCGTCCATGGATACGGCCCGGCGGGATTTCGTTGTTCTGGGATACAGCATGGAATATTCTAACATGTTAATTACCTCCTGGTATAATCTTTTCCTTAGTATATCCATGCAGGTCCGTTTTTATAATTTCCGCAATTTCTTCTGTCATGCTTTTTAATTTTTTTTCCGTTTCTTCTAATACAAACGCAATTTTCAGCAAAGAAACAAAAGGGCAGGCATTCTCTGCCTCACCCTTTCATAAACGCATCCAGCGCGCGCACTCCCGCCGCCATTCGTTTTAAACTCATAAGCTCTCTGCCCATATACGCTTCCAGCTGCCCAACTTCTTCCTCACAAAATCCCCGATTGGAAAGAATCTTACAGTCCGGAATTTTTCCTTCTGCAGATCGTACTCCGTCTGTAAAAAATACAAACGCATATTTCTTTCCATCCTTGTAAAAAATCTGAGACACCGACATATCCAACGTATCTCTCATAGCCTATTCCTCTTCGATTCCTATGTAAAACGGAACCGTTTCCCGATTCCGGTATTCATGCTTTTCATAATATCCGATCAATGTTCCGGTTTCATCACGCAGCGCCACCATATATACGTCTTTATTTTCTTTTTCATTGTAAGACGTATAGATTCTGTTATGATCGCCGCTTTCCGCAAACCAGGCAACTACTTTTTCGATCATACGCACGGATGTCTGATTGTGACACTTCAGTAAATTCTTTCCAAGCAGCGCCTCGCCGCCCCATTTTACATAATGTGCCTTTGCCGACGGATTCATATAAATAATCTCATGCTTTAAATTGCACATTACAATTGCACACAAATCCTCATCTGCCATACTTCTGAAATAAGGATACAATTCCATTTCCATCATCCTCCTCTGTGGGAATTTTCCTTATAATAACATAAAATTTTTTGCAGTTCAATCGGTTGAATTTGATAGAAAGGGACGAATTTCTGCGCTTTGTGTCGCTATGGAGAATGTTTCCTACCAAATCCCAAAGCATTTCCCGACCCAGTAACAAAGCCCCAGCACCCAGGAGCTGAAAATTCCATACAAAATTACAGGTCCTGCAATCGTAAAAATCTTGCATCCGATGCCGAACACCTGACCTTCCTTCTTAAACTCAATACAAGGCGCTGCCACGGAATTCGCAAAACCGGTGATGGGAACCAGTGCGCCTGCTCCGCCAAAATTTGCTAACTTCGGATATATATTAAAGCCGGTCAGAACCACACTGAGCAGTACTAAAATCAGACTGCACCAGCTTCCGGAGGTTTCCTTGTCCAGTCCCATGCTGCTGCAATAATGCAAAATCCCCTGTCCGATCACACAGATAAGACCTCCTGTCAAAAATGCCTTTGCCATATTTTTCGGCAGGGAATGGGTCGGCGTCACCTCCTTGACATATTCGTTATAAGCCTTTTGTTCCTCCGCCTTCTGCGGACTGATCTTCTTTTCCTTTGCCAATCCTTTGTCCTCTCTTTCTCGTTTATGATACCTTCCAGAGCTTGTCCTCCTTCAGTCCCCACAATAATAATTCCTTCATCTGCCCGTCATATTCCTCCAACGGACTATAATCCAAAAGCAGCTTTGTCAGATACTTCTCCCGTTCATCCGCTCCGGACTTTTGCTCCAGCTCCGGCAGCAGAAGCTCTTTTAAATCCTTCGGCCTGATATCCTCCTGTACATCCATTCCTCTTAAGCGGCAGAATAAGCCCGCCCCATAATAAAATTCATAATTTCCAAGCATGACCGACGCCTGCATATTGCACTTTATTATCACACTCTGTCTGGCTGTTAATGTCACCATATCAAAATCCCCCGTATCTTCTGATTTTTCTTATCATTGTAGAAGGATTTTTCGTTTCCGTCAATGCAAATGCAAAATCCGGTTACTGCTGCCCGATCTGCCGGTAGAAATACCACAATCCGCCCAGCGTCTTACCCACGGCCATAAAAGTAATCACCCACTGTAGGCCTGTTTTTAAGCCGCACCGGCGAAACATAATCGGAAATACATTCATGATTTCCGCCAGCGCCATAACCAAACAGCCCACCTGAATTCCGGAAAAAAGCCCATACAAAATCAGGAAGGGACTTCCGAAAGGAAGCATCAGATTCGGATACACCGTAACAACGGTACCGCAGATTCCCCCTAAAATAATCGTATTTTCAAATAAAAAAATATGATCGGCGCTATGCCCTTTCCCTATAATACGGGGAACAATTTTCAGGGAAATAATCAGCGCAAAGGTTCCCGCTGCCACTGCAAGCCCTGCAGAAAGCCCAAGAAAAGCCAAAAAGAAATGTCTACTCCACATCAATTTCTCTGCCTCCTCTTCCTGCTTTCTCAATATATGCCGTATCCGAATCCTGTTCGTATTTGCGCATTTCCACCTCAATCGGCGTCGGGTCCGGCGTGATTTTTTTCCTGCCGAAATGATTGAAAAACACAATAATTCCAATGGATATTCCGATACAATAGCTGATCTCCAATTCTGTCATGCCATTCGACTCTACGCCCATAACCTGATAATAAAACTTGCCGAACAGTTCTGTAATTCCAATATCATTGTTAAAGGACATAATCGTAAAGGCCGCCCCGAAAAAAATCAGTACACACAAAACTGCCAGTTTCACGCCTGCCAGCTTCCCGCTCCCTTTGGAAGCCTTTTGGTATTCCACAATAAAATCCGTTTCTCCTTCGTTATCCACTTCTGCATTGGGATAATCCTCGTGAATAAATTCTACGATCTTTAATATGGAAAAAACCTTGCGCTGGATGTTCTGCGCTTTATTTTGAGAAGCATCGGGAAACGTATAAATTTTTTTCTGTTTTAACTGCCGGAGCATAGCCTCGTTGGAACCGGTAAGCGATGCAATATCACCCAGCGTTACATTTCTGTCATGTACCAGAACATTCTGGCCGATTTTAACATAAACAGTCTCGCTGTTTGCACTCATATGCGTTCCACTCCCCTCATCTCCTGCCAGACAAACGTTCCTTCCTTCGGCGTCATTTCCTTTTTCTGTATAAAACGGTAATAAAAAATACCGGAAACAACAGCCGCTGCAATTACCATGACCAGACAAAGACGATATAAATTCCGATTCATTTTTCTCACTTCCTTACGGTATCTTTTTTCTATTTGAAAAGTAGTATGGATCTTTTTCAAAAACTTATGCAAAACCAGTAGAAAAAAAGAAAAAATAGATTATACTCTTAGGAGAGAGAACATACCGATTCAAAAGGAGGCATCTGATCATGTCCCGCAATCAAAGCAATAACAAAGAAATTTTAACACTGGCTGTCGAAATCGGAGACGCACTGCTTCGAAGCGGCAGTGAGATCTACCGTGTGGAGGATACGCTTTTCCATATATTAGACGCCTTTGGCCTGGAAAATTTTGACGTTTATGTATTGTCCAACGGCATATTTGCCAGCGCCAACGAGGATAAAGAGGACGGCTGCAGCATTATCCGGCACGTACCCTTAAGCGATGTGCACCTAGGAAAAATAGCGGCCTTAAACCAGCTTTCCAGAGAAATCTGCGATCACTCCTGTGACATAGAGGAGGCCTGGGAACGCCTGGCTGCATGCAAATCCATACCCGAGCCAAAGCCATGGGTACAGGGACTTTCCTGCGGAATCGGCTGCGGCTGCTTCTGCGCTATTTTCGGCGGCGGATTCTTCGATTCCATCTTCGCACTGATTCTTGGCATTTTTCTGCAGTATATGCGTATGGACCACGAGAACAGAAAGGTTTCCAAATTTATGACAAATATCGTAGGCAGCGCCTTTTTAACTGCGGCAAGCCTGCTTCTCTTAAATTTAAAACTGCCGGTAATGCAGGATAAAATTGTCATCGGCGGCATTGTACCTCTGCTTCCGGGAATTGCACTGACGACCTCCATCCGTGACTTATTCAACGGAGACTATCTGTCCGGGGCCATTCACCTTCTGGATGCTCTTTTGACAGGTATGTGTATCGCCGTAGGCGTAGGTTTTGTTATTATTGTATACCAGCATATTCCGGGAGGTGTTTCTTTACCATGATCTTACAGTTTTTTCTTGCCATGGCGGCATGTGCATCCTTCGCCGTACTTTTCGGCGTACCGAAGGATCAGTTTTTTTTCAGTTCCTTAACCGGCGCTCTGGGCTGGATCAGCTATCTGGTTTTTTGTGAGCTTGGCGCAGGCATTGTTTTCGCATCCTTATTTGCAACCTTTTTTCTTACAATTCTGTCCCGCTTTTTTGCCGCATTACGCAAAAATCCGGTGACGCTTTATCTTGTCACCGGAATCTTTACCCTGGTACCAGGGGCTGGTATTTATTATACCTCATATTATTTTATTATGAACGATATGCATATGTTTACCGTAAAAGGAATGGAGACCTTTAAAATTGCCGGCGCGATTTCCATTGGCATTATTTTCGGCTTTGCCATCCCCCAGAAGCTGTTTCAGATCAGACGCCGCTGATTTTGTATCTGCGTATCCGCACTCTAATCCCGTCCCTTTAATACCGGTGATATATGCTTATAGATCAAAAACGTAATGACTACGCTTAAAATCCCCTTCAAAAAAGTAAAGGGCATATTAAACACAATCAGGCACTCCAAAAGCCCGTTTACAGAAGGAAAGATTGCCTGATACATGGCAACAATCTGATCAATGGGCATAATCATCGTATAAAAGGGATACACAATAAAATAGTTGGAAAACACACTTACCACAGCCATAAGAGCCGCTCCTGCAAAAGAACCCCACAATGCCCGTTTTCTCGTCTTTTTCCTTTTATAAATCCAGCCGGCAGGCGCTACAAACACTGCGCCCAAAAGAAAATTAGAAAATTCTCCCACTCCTCCTGTTGTGGTAATCAGAAGGTGTATGAGATTTTTTACCAGGCAGACGATTACGCCGCAGACCGGCCCCATGGAAAAAGCCCCAATCAAAGCCGGAAGTTCGGATATATCCATTTTGATAAATGCCGGCATAAAGGGAACGGAAAAATCAAGAAACATTAAAATAAATGCTACGGCCGACAACATTGCGGTAACTGTGACATATCTGATATTGACTGGTTTTTGTCCCGATTTATTATCCATGTTTTTTCACGTCTCCTTCTAATTTCATCGTAAGCTGAATCCTCTGTTTCTTCAAATCAACGCTCATGACCTTTACCTCTACAATATCTCCCACGCTGACAACCTCCAGCGGATGTTTGATGTAGCGGTCGCTCATCTGGGAAATATGTACCAGGCCGTCCTGATGTACGCCGATATCCACAAAAGCGCCGAAATCAATAACATTGCGCACCGTTCCCTTTAACACCATACCCGGCGTCAGGTCCTTCATTTCCAGCACGTCGCTTCGTAAAATCGGCTTTGGCATATCCTCCCTTGGATCACGGGCCGGCTTTTCCAATTCCTTTACGATATCTTCCAGCGTCATCTCACCAATTCCAAGCTCTTCGGCCAGCTTTTTATAATCTGAAATCTTCTTTGATATCCCTTTCAGCTTTCCGTCTTCGATATCCTTTGCGGCAAATCCAAGCTTTTCCAGTAATTTCTTTGTAGCATCATAGCTTTCCGGATGAACGCTGGTGGCATCTAAGGGATTTTTGCCCTCTGTAATCCGCAAAAAGCCTGCACATTGCTCGTAAGCCTTCGGCCCCAATTTCGCCACCTTCAAAAGCTGCGGTCTGGAAACAAACCTGCCGTTTTCCTCCCGGTATGATACGATATTTCTGGCAATGGCCTTACTGATGCCGGAGATATATTCCAGCAAAGATGCGGACGCTGTATTCAAGTCTACGCCGACCTTATTTACACAGTCTTCTACCACACCGCCTAACGCCTCCCCCAGTTTTTTCTGATTCATATCGTGCTGATACTGCCCAACACCAATGGACTTCGGATCGATTTTTACAAGCTCTGCCAGCGGGTCCTGCAATCGTCTTGCAATGGAAGCCGCGCTTCGCTGCCCCACATCAAAATTCGGAAACTCCTCTGTCGCCAGCTTGCTGGCAGAATAAACGGAGGCCCCTGCCTCATTGACGATCACATACTGTACCTTCTGGGGTATTTCCTTTAACAGATCTACAATCACCATTTCCGATTCTCTGGATGCCGTTCCGTTTCCTACGGAAATCAGCGTAATTTGATATTTCTGAATGAGTTTTTTCAAAACTTTTTTGGATTCTTCGATTTTGTTCTGGGGCGCCGTGGGAAAAATCACTGTGGTATCCAGCACTTTACCGGTAGAGTCCACAACGGCAAGCTTGCATCCGGTACGAAAAGCCGGGTCCCATCCCAGCACAATCTGGTTGGTAATCGGCGGCTGCATCAGAAGCTGCTCTAAGTTCTTGCCAAATACTTTGATGGCGCCATCCTCTGCTTTTTCGGTAAGAGCGTTTCGGATTTCCCGTTCAATTGCCGGAGCGATCAGCCGTTTATAGCTGTCGGCAATCACATCCTTTAGCACAGGTGTTGTTACCGGATTGTCCCGGCTGATGATTTTTCGTTCCAGATAACGGAGGATATCTTCCTCCGGCGCTTCCACCTTGACGGTAAGGATTTTTTCGCCTTCTCCCCGGTTTAAAGCCAGAATCCTGTGTCCTGCCAGTTTTGCCAATGCTTCGTCGAATTCATAATACATTTCATAGACAGATTCTGCTTCCTTGTCCTTTGCCGCGGAAACCATCCTGCCCTTTTTCATCGTAAGCTCCCGAATACGGATGCGGTAATCTGCTTCATCCGAAATCGCTTCGGCTATAATATCCTTCGCTCCCGCAATTGCTTCCTCTGCGGTATTGACTTCTTTTTCCGGATTCAAAAACGCTTCTGCCTCTTCTTCTAATGCTTTTTCTGTCATCTGCAGAGAAATAATATTGGCCAGAGGCTCCAGTCCCTTTTCTTTTGCAATGGTAGCGCGGGTTCTTCGTTTCGGCCGGTAGGGACGGTAAAGATCGTCTACTACCACCATTGTCTCTGCTGCCAGAATCTGCTCTTTTAATTCCTCTGTCAGCTTACCCTGCTCTTCAATGCTGGATAGCACCTGATTCTTTTTCTCTTCCAGATTGCGCAAGTAATTTAGTCTGTCGTATAAATTACGCAAAATCTCATCGTTTAAAGCTCCTGTTGCTTCTTTGCGGTAACGGGCAATAAACGGAATCGTATTGCCTTCGTCAATTAATTTTACGGCTGCTTCGGCCTGCTGTTTTCTGATTCCCAGCTCTTTGGCGAGCACTGTAATAATTTCCATGGGTTTCATTCCTTTCCGATCATTTTTCTACAATTTGCCTTTTATCATATCATATTATTGCACTGATTTCATCAACTCTTTTTTATTTCATGCAACCGCTTTTCGTTTACAATTCTCATCCCGCATGATATACTTTTAAATAAAAAAGGAGGGCTACATATGTCTACTCATGCAAAGGGCTTACCCGCAGAGGAAGCCTTACTGAAATTAAAAAAAGGAAACGAAGCTTATTTAAATGCATCCACAGGCTCCGGAGATATCTCCCCTGCAATTCGTCAGGACACCTGTGACAACGGACAGCATCCTTACGCAATTGTCATCACCTGTTCCGACTCCCGCGTCATACCGGAAAGTATTTTCTCGGCAGGCATCGGAGAACTGTTTACCATACGTGTTGCCGGAAATGTCATCAATGATTTTCAGCTCGGCAGTGTGGAGTATGCAGCAGATCACCTTGGCTCTAACCTCATCGTTGTGCTGGGACATACCAACTGCGGCGCTGTAGGCGCAGCTATGGGCGGAGGCGCAGAAGGTTTCATCAAATCCATTACCGACGAAATCAAATCCGCCATCGGCGAAGAAACAGACGGCTATAAAGCCAGCTGCCTGAACGTAGAACACAGCATCCAAAAGATCCGCGACGGACTTCATATTCCGGCAGAAGGAATTCCGGACGGTCCTAAAGTAATCGGCGCCATCTATGATATCAAAGACGGACATGTGGATTTTCTGTAAGAGGATTCGGACAAAGAAATTCACAGGAGGAATGTATGGACTTTGAACAGAATATGGATATGATGAAAACTCCCTATCAGAATAAACGTTCCGACAGTATGGCGCTGGCATCCCTGATCCTCGGCATCATTGCCGTTGTCACTTCCGGATGCATTTACCTCGCTATTGTCTGCGGATCTCTGGGCATTATCTTCGCACTTTTATCCAGAGGCGGAGAAATGAAATTATCCTCCAAAGGCACCGCAGGGCTGGCCTTAAGCAGCATCGGTCTTGCCTTAACACTTCTGATCTATATCGCCGCCTTTGTATTTACCATATACTATTATGGCGGAATTGATGCCTTTATGGAAGAATACATGAAGCTTTACAACGAAGGTTCCATAGCCGAACTATACCAAAGCATGGGCATCATCCAATAACTTCAGAATATCTGTATGAAAGGCCGTCAAAGCAATGTCTTTGACGGCTATATTTATAATTACAATCATCAGAGCCAGATAAAGATACAAATTCCGGTATTTCATACCAATCCGCAATCTATGACGAGACAGATACTCTATCGTATGAGAAATCATAAACCAAAGATAAATCCCCACTCCATAAAGCACCACCGGATGATAAAAAAAAGATAAAACCACTTCACCCTGGAACAGCATCTCTACTGCCCTGGTTCCCCCGCATCCCGGACAATACAATCCGGTAACAGCATGAAATATACAGGGAACCCGAAACATCTCTGTCAGCACTGAAGGCAGAAACCTCCCCAGCATATACACCCCGATTCCCAAAACCGGCAGCCAAATCCCCACCGCATACAACTGACCCTCTATTCTATTCCGTTCGTCTTTATCCATAGCCCACCTCATCTTTCCATATTTTTTCAAGATATGAAGAGTTACGCAATACCCAGCCGCCGGAAGGAAAAGCAGATTTCAATGAAGACCGTTATAAGCCCGCCGGTTCTTAACGAGGCTTTTGCCGAGTTTAGAACCGCTGCGAGGCTTATAGAGCGAAAGCGCGTCTGAATGAAATCTGCTTTTCCTTCCGGCGGCGTACCCTGCCACACCCTCCATATCTCCCAAAAATCATTGTCTTTTCTTCTCATTCTGTTATAATAATATCAGTTATCTATTTTGTAAAGGAGGCATTTATCTATGAAACTTTCCTCAAAAGAATTAAAGCGAAGCGCCAGAGAAATCTTAACCGGTCATTACGGAATTCCTATGCTCGCTCTCGTGATAAGCACTCTGATTGCTTTTATCATTCAATTTCCTTTTCAGCTTTTATTGGGGAATAATCCCGGATTCCTTCAGGCTGTCATATATCTGCTGGCTTCCCTGATTATTTCACTGCTTACTACCGTGTTAAATGCAGGCCGGATCTACATACATTTGAACCTCGCAAGACATAAAAAAGTCCAGGTGTTTGACCTGTTTTACTTTTTTACCAGGCGCCCGGATCGTTTTATCCTGGCAGCCCTTCTGCAGGTTGGAATATTTTTACCTGTCATGCTTCCTGCTATCATCTGCATGAACAGTGCCTTTGCACGTAATATTCCATCGCTTTATTTAATCAGCGCACTCCTCTGGGGTGTGACGATGATTCCTGTCATACTTTTGTCTCTCATGTATCAACTGATCTTTTATCTTTTTATGACCTTTATAGTTTTTCTTATTTATGCAATTTGTATTTAGTTACAG